>JAUYQT010000530.1 GCA_030697085.1 Azonexus sp.
CTTCAAACTGGCTCCATTACGCCGATCATCGGTGGCTCCATAATGCCGGTCAATGACACTTGTCGTAGAACTCGACGAAGTCGGTTTCGATACGGACGAGAAAAACCGCCATGCCGGGAATAATCGACAGGTAGGAAAGAAAGACCGGTAGATCGTAAATGAGCGAAGCGCGCAGGTGGCCGATGATTGCGTCGGAGGTCGGCGGGAAGTACCAGAACATGAATTTGTCGATCCAGATCCCGAGGTTGTAGAGCAGGCCGATGGCCATCAGGCTGGGGTAAATTTTTTCATTGTGGAGAAAGTCGAAACTGATCAATTTTCCCTGTGGGTTGAACTCACGTACGGTCAGTACCCACATGCCGGCGAGCAGCACCAAATGGCCGAGGACGAAGCCGGCGAGCAGACCTTCCAGTCCGTAGGGGCGTAGCCACAGGGCAATGATGACAATCAGTGCATAGGCCCCGGCGAACAAAACGACAATTGCTTTGTAGCGTTTCATGCCGGAGAGGAAGACGGTCATTATCCAGACCGCGCACATCAGGACAAAGCCGGAGAGCATGAGCAGTCGATAGACCAGGCCAAGGTCGGGGAGTAGCGTAAATAGACTGAGGGTGCCGAGAACGGAGGCCGCCATGACCACGATCAGCATCAGGCCGTTGAGGCTGGGGAGAATGATCTCGCGCTTTTTCTCGAATAATCGATCCGAAACGTAACGGGTGAAGGCGAGTTGGACCAGACCGGTGAGAATCAGGCTGCAGGCGACGAGGTAGGTGACCGAGGTCTGAAACTGTGTGACCAGCGATGAGGGAACGACGACCGAGGCGCTGAAAATACCCACCAGCAAAATACCGATGATCGAAAACACCCACGGGCCGGAGCCGATAACGCCCGCGTAGGCGTAGGCTTCGACCAGGCCAAGCAGCGTGTTTTTGCGCAGCAGGCGGCGCAGTTCAAAGCCAATACCGGCCATTAGCGAACTCCTTTCGACTTCTGCAGCGCATCTTCGTAAACCTTGCGGTAATGGCCAAACATGAGTTCGTCGGTGTAATAGCGCTCGACGCGGGCAATGCCGGCCTGGCTGGCGGCTTGCCAGGCCTTCTGATTGCCGAGCAAGGCCAGCGCGGCATCGGCGAGTGCTTGCGGATCGGCAATGTTTACGACGGCACCAGAGTGGCCCAGGGCCTTGTCTTCCGGCGACAGTCCTTCAATTAACTGCCGACAGGAGCCGACATCGGTCGAAATTGTCGGTACGCCGGCAGCGTAACCTTCGAGAATGACTAGCGGCAATGCTTCGCTGATTGAGGAAAGAATAGTCAGACCGATTTTCGGCATAAGGTCTTCGACCTTTTGAAAGCCGAGGAAGTGGACGTGATCTTCTAAGCCCAGGCTGCGCACCAGGTTGTGGCATTCCTCGGCGTAGGCTTTGTCTTCGTCTTCCGGGCCGGCGATCCAGCCTTCGGCTTCAGGCAGGTGATTGACCACCCGGCGCATGGCGCGGATGAAGGTTTTGATATCTTTGATCGGAACGACGCGCCCGATCAGGCAAAGCACCGGGGGGACGGCTTC
>JAUYQT010000167.1 GCA_030697085.1 Azonexus sp.
GGCCTGACGAAACGAGAATTGTTGCTTGCCACGACCAGCCGCTACCGGCCAGACGAATGCCATGCGGCAGTGCTGTTCCCAGAGTGAGCATGCCAACTAATTGAGCAAGCGCAGTCCCCGCGCGTTCGGGTACCCAGCTGACGACCAACTTCATGCCTAGCGGGTAGACGCCAGCCAGGCAAATTCCGACGGCAAAACGCAATGGCATCCCGAGGCTCATGTTGGTGGCAAGGAGTGCAAAAGCCCCATTAAACATCGCGCCGAGTACGGCGCAGATCGCGAAGATGCGGCTTGCTGCGAAGCGATCGGCCAGGCCGGAGATGGCAAAGACTAAAGTGCCAAGAATGAAACCGAGCTGGACGGCATTGGTCAGCGTGCCAATATCAGCCGGTGCAATCCCCCAGTTGAGAATCAAATCATCCGCTGCGCTGTTTGCCGAGAACCATAATGAGGTGCCAAAAAGTTGGGCAAGGACGATAACGGGAACAGGATTTTTCATAAGGGATTGGTGATTGATTCGTTGCTGAATAGCATACAGCCATCCCCGTGTCGCATTTCAAACTTCACGCCAGCCCCCCGCAGGGAAACTGGCAGGGCTATTTGCTGCGTAAAGGGTGGCATTCAATGTATCGCGGCTGTCCTGAGTGGTGAAAGCCAAACAACGGCCCGGCTTCCCCAGTATGCCTTCAGCCATTGCGCTGATCCTCATGGGCGATCACCATCAAACAGAAGGGATTGCTTGCCGGCGGTGCCTGAATTTCCGGTTGAACTTTCAATGGCCGACCAATTTCTAAAAGACAGATATTATTTTCCCGGTAGGTCGAACATCAGGAATGGGTGGCCTGCAGGCGCCTATTTCCGAAGTGAGGAGGGTTAAGCCATGCTGATGATTATTGCCCTTGAGCATTTACGCCGGCAGTTCTTGCCGAGAGACACGACGCCCAAGCCGATGCGGCGAACGGCGATCTCAAGTCATCGTGAAGATTTGCCCCCCGCCCAAATTTCTATCGGGACTCCTGCAGGGACGCGCTATCAACTGTTGCGGACCTTGCGGGCAATGGCCGGGGGCGAACTGATGGTGGTCGAGTACAGAAATCCGCAATTTTCGCGGCAATATCTCGAAGACGATGACAAGCGTGCCGAGTGGTTTCGCTCTTTGCGCTGCACCGAAAGCTGGACCAATCAGAGCAGAATCTTCCCTGTGCTGGTGCCCGGAACAGCCTACCCCGATGTAATTGGCCAAATAATGATTCGTACCGGGTGGAGTGCTCCGGTCGATCAACCTCA
>JAUYQT010000253.1 GCA_030697085.1 Azonexus sp.
AGCGACGGGTTTTTGCACACTCACATGCTCCGTCAGCACAATCTGCATCGCCCCGGTTACTGGATTGATGGCAATCTTTCTGTTCTCAGCCCACCGATAGGCATCGTCGTGATGATCCACGTAGAGCAACACATAGACATCGCCCTGGCTGGGTTTAAACACAATGCCGCGCCAATCCTGATCGATACGTACCGACTTTAGATTCGCGTCACGCGCCGCGTGAATGTTTTCGTAATTGATCGATGATGCCGTCGGATCGCTCTGGAACCTGATGGCCCACTTCAGAATCTTGCCTTGCACTGCATTAGGCAGTTTAGCCAGCACAGCAAGAAAATCCTGCGCCAGCGCGACTTTTGGTTTAAGGCTCATTGCGTGTCCTCTGTTGCGCTCAGCCGAGCGAGCACCTGCTCTGCCCAGCCGTCATGGTATTGAATCACGGTCCAACCTGCTGACTGCCATTGTGTCAAATGCTCGGCCTGATGCTCCAACAAGAGCAGCACACAGGATGAAGACCATGCGAGTTCCGCTTCGGCACATACCTCACCAGCCTCGTCCTGCAACTCAAAGCCAATCTTATCCGGCGGCATGAACCCTGCACTTTGCAGTACGGCCAGCCCGCCATGGGTAATCGCCATCGCAGAATCCAGCGCAGCTGCCCAGGCTTGCTCCTGGGCGCCGGACGGAGAATCTGAAGGACTGCCGAATCCAGTTGGCGCAGGCAAGGGCAGATAGTCATCACCTTGAATACCGCGTCGCGTTGCAAGGAACATTCCGGACAAAACCTGAAGATGATTAAAAAGCTGCAACCACTGACGCCATACCAGCTGACGCTCTTTCTCCGGCAGTTCCGCATCATCATCCAGCAATACCCTCCCAGGGCTCAGGTCTGCTGTAGCGCCATATTTTCCGAATGCTTGAGGCCACCACATCCGAACAACAGGGGCTGCCCCCTCTTTGCTGCCCGCTGCGGCCGCATTGCTAGGCACCTCAATCCAGGCAGGCCAATGCGTTTGCAAAGCTGCGAGCTCGGTTTTCAGCAGTTCATGCTCAGGGTCATTTGGCAGCGACAACATGCGGAACGTCAGCGCCACCGCATTGCGCAGCAACTTCGATTCCCCTGGGTCAAAATCGGGTTCTACCGGCATAGCCAGCCAACTTAGCAACTGCGCCACCGCATTGCTTTGAAATGCCCCGGGATCCGGCTTCAAAAAATCTGGCATCTTCACCGCACCGGCGTTCCTTGCAAGCCGCAACAAGGGGGACTCCAGGTCGGTGCTGTCCTCGCCAAGCAAAGCCTGCTTCACATCCTCATGCGTCACCGACCAGACCCAGAATTTTCCGCTTGCCAGCAAAGCCGAACGCTTGCGTGCATCCTCGCGCAAAATCGAATGATGGTAGGCCCAACCATCGCAAAAGACAGCAATCGGTCTCCGGGGAGACTTGCTCTGCGCTGGCCAGATCACAAAGTCCGGATTGGACCACCAGACGATGTCATTCGACATTACCTCCTTGCCTTGCGGCTCCACCCAGTAACGCTGCCCACCAATCTCAAGCAGATAACCAGATTTCCCCTTGATGATTTCGCCCACCAGCTTCGAGTGCGGGATGCCAGCCTTCCCGCCGAGGCGTTTCAGGCTCTCAATGAAACGCGCCTCAAGTGCCGAGTCAAAATTCGGATTGATATAGATCTCCGAGATGTTCTTCACCTGCTCCAACTGATCGAGCTTGCCGAGCAGCTCATCAAGCACCTCCGCTGCACGACGACGAGACACCATCGCCATCGAACGCCCAAGCCGATACTGATACAGACAGCGGTAGCAACCATCTTTCTCCGGATTCTGGTTGCATGAACACGCATGCAAAGCGTCGCGTGCCATCTTCAGTACATCGGTCAGCGTCTGGGCATCCTCGCTCAGCAGCTGTTCCAGATAGCCTGTGCCACCAGGCACCGAGTCATACAGCAAAACATATTGGCGGCGCGGCCCGCCCTCTCGCCCCGGTTCGTCCTGCGTCGTAATGCGCAAGTGATCCACCTTGCCTCCAAAGCGCTTCTTCAAACCTAGTTGCAAAGCCGCAATGAACGACTGAACCACCTCATCGTCGATGCCAGACTGTGTGTAGGGCACCAGAATACGCAATGCTTCCGAGCTAAATTCGCGATACAGGTACAGGCACTCAATGATGCTTGAGGCATTTTCCGCCCCGCGCTTTTCACAATCGAACGCATGATCCTGCTTCTTCTCTTCTCGATCTGATCGGCGCGGCGGTAGCTGCACCTTGCCGCAATGGCGACACAGCTTGAACCCCGGCCGCTGGCTTTCCTTATCCGCCACCTTAAAGTTCTCACCCGCCTTGCCCAGCTCGCCGAAATTGATATCCCGGAAATTCGCGCGCGTAATAAATTCAAAACCGAAGGGCAGACTATCTGTCCTGATCCGCCATGCATGGCGCACATCCGCCGGGTCAACGTCCACCAGTAGCTGTCGGGTATAGAACTTCGGCTCGCGATCTTCCGCGCTATCGTCAATCCGCACCCGCGTATCGTCGCTATTCGCAATCGCCTGTTTGAAGCGTAGCAAGGGCCGGCGCTGTGAAATATTGCTCCACATCGCATCACCACACCGCGGGCAGTTAGCGTGAGTATCGGCATGCTGGTGCTCTTCACCCTGCGGCCCTAACAACTCCATGTGATGGCATGCCGGGCACAAACGCCAATCTTCCAGTTTGGCCAGACTCATATTGATCTGGTCCACCTCCACCCGCCGCTGATTCGCATAGAAGCGATTTTCCGGCGCGAACTCAGAGATTGCTGAAGACGCAGGGCGCTCGTATTTAATCGCAGGCAGCGCTACGTAAGCACCTTCGCCCACATCGTCACTACCCTTCTTGCGCCACAACACCGACTTCAATTCCACGCCCGCTTCCGGGAACGCGTAATTCGGAATCAAGCCAGCATCCGTGAGCGTATTGAGCAGCTCACGCTGATTGATCTCCTTCACCAACATCAACGCGCCCTGCCGCTCGCGGTCAAACTGATCTATTTCAGCCTTAGTCGCCTCGTCCTGCGGCTTCGCCTTGAGTGCCTTTATTTTGTCCTTGCAGGCGTTGGCGCGCTTGCGATGCTGTTCTCGTTCGAAGGCGAGGCCCTCCAGCAGCTTGAGTATCGATAACCGCAAACCATCCAGTTCCTCGGTGCCAGAATAAAAGGCCTTCAGACGATCCTGAATTCGCGTCGTCGCCTGCTTTCCTAATAGTTGGATGAACGCCGCCAGCAAGCGTGGCTCATTCGTCAGCACATGCTCAAGGAAGGTGTAGGGGAAACGGCCCGAGGCATTTTTGTCGATGGCATCCAGCGCTTCGGAAGTCTTCTCTGGCAGGGCATCGTCATCAATCCCGCTCGCCACCCAGTCATCCAGACAAAAAGCCATCAACTGCCGCCGCAACACATCGGCGGCCTGCAAGAAAATCCCCGGCGGCGCCACCTCCCCAGCCAGCATTTCCTCGGTTTCCTCGAAGAAATACAGATCGTGCGGGCTGCTGCCATCGGCAAGCGTCGTGGCGAGCGCATTACCGTCGCGTCGCCCGGCACGGCCGATCCGCTGCAAAAAGCTCGCCTGATTCGGCGGCACCGAACACAGCATCACTGCCGACAGATCGCCGATATCGACGCCCATCTCCAGCGTCGGCGTGGCAGAAAGCAGGTTTTCATCCCACTTCTGCGGGTTCTTCGCCTTGAACCGAACTTCCAGCGCCTCTCGCTCGGTGCGCTCAAGCAAACCCGTATGTTCCGCCGCAATCACCCGGCGCAAATCTCCCGTACTGAAACGTTCGGCCAGCCAACCGCCCGCGCTCGCCTGACGCGTGTAGGTAAAACCTGGCGCGTCCAGACACGGCATTCCGAGTAACGCCTCTGCCACATCAGTCGGCACATGAATGTATCGCTTGCCGTCATCGCTCACTAGGCGAACCAAGGCGGTGGTGAGTTGCAAACTATCTGCAGCCAGCGCCACAGATTTTCCCTGTTGTTCGCCATCAAATTCACGCAAGAGGCCGGCAGCCACCAGACAACGAATTGCCTCACGATAAATCGGCTCCGCCATGCCCGCGCTGATCAGCATTTGCTGCCCCAGGCAGGCAGCCATCCAGCGTTCGTACCAGGTCTGCTGGCGCGTATTGATCAGCTTGTCGAAATGCTGGTGCGTCCCAAGCGTCAGGTAAGTCGGTCGTGGCGTGCGCTCCCCCATGGCGGGTAGCCACTCATTGCGCGACATGGCAAAGCCAAAAATATTCCCGTCTTCCGCAAAGCGAGCCAGCTCTGGATGCGACACCGCACCACGCTGCCGCAAGTAGTTCAAAAACCCCCACAACCATTGCAGCACCGGCCCGCGCTCCAGTCCGTGTGCGCCAAATTGCTCGCGCAACACCGGCAGCAATGCGTCGGCTACTTCTTGCACCAGCTCACTATCCGGCGCTAACACTGCCTTGCCTACGCGCTCCAGCGTGCGTCCGCGCTGGCTCTGATAGGTAAAGTCTGAGAATGCCTGCCACATCAGCCGTTTCTGCACGCGCCCCGGCAATCGGCTATTGGTGGGCAGCTTCCCTTTCTTCAGCAACTCATCCGTCCAGTCACGCTGCCACAGCATGTTTGGGCCGATGAATTCTGCGACGAAATCCTCTTTGCTCAGCATCGCCAAGGGAGAACCCGGCTCAAGCCAAATCTCACCGAAACGCGCCAAAAACTCCGGCCAAGCAATCGACGGCTTGGCTGTCGTATCTATCGCTTTAGCCATGGCCGTGCGTAGCGTGTTGCTATAGGTGCGGGCCGTAAAAAAACCAGCCCGATGCGCGGCATCCTGCACCGAGTCCGAAAATGCGATCAGCTTCTTGTCGTCATTGAAGGGGCTCGCCCAAGAATGCTCAATCACTTGCGAACCCAGTGTGGAGTTTCGCGCACCCAGCAGGATCAACCGGTCACGCGCACCACACGCGGGGCACGTGTTGTCATGCCAGTTGTAGGCCATGTTCCCGCGCAGGCTGTTGCGTACCCCCGTGGTTCGGAACACGCGCACCAGCTCTTCATTGCCGCAGGCATTGCAGATTTCGCCATTGCCCTGCATGTGGCCGCAGCCACAGCACAGCAGTTGCGGCACACCCTCCACAGGTGATTGCGAAGATTGCAACTTGCCTGGATAAAGGCGCACCACATCGGCGCTGCCGCCAAACCACGCGTTGTAGATCTCATCGAGTTTGTCCGTGAGTTTGTTGCGCCCACTCGGCAAGCGTGAAACCCAAGCCGTGGTATGGCACTGGCTGCATTGCACCAGCGGCAGATACACCCCCACTGGCTTCGATTTCAAATCGGCCGATGCTTTCAGCGCAACCTGTTGCGGTTCTGCTGCCAGCTTCGCCACCATCCGGCGCAACTCGCGCATCCAGAGCTGAATACGCAAAGTCACCAAAGGCAGGCTGGCAGTCTCAGGGCTTCTTGCCCAAGCCACCAGCACCAACAGCGCATCCAGCACCAGCCCGATATG
The DNA here is from genome assembly GCA_030697085.1 of Azonexus sp. Lineage (GTDB taxonomy): Bacteria > Pseudomonadota > Gammaproteobacteria > Burkholderiales > Rhodocyclaceae > Azonexus. The sequence goes on from JAUYQT010000253.1 coordinate 5,535, forward strand.
GCGCCGGGCCATCTCCGGCAGCGGCCCTTGCAACTGCGCCTGCAAATCCGCCAGCTTCACCGCGCCATTCTTCGCCAGCTTCAATAGGTTTACAAACAGCAGATGCTTCTTGAGCATCTCGCCCAGGGCCATTCGCCAAGTGCCGTCCTCTACATCTGCAGGCACCGTCTTGTCCGGGAAAAACACAGCAAACCACGCACGCACCGCCGCCTGCTGCGTCTCGTAGCCAGCAGGCAGCAGTAGCGCCTCCATCCCTTCCTGCCACTGCAACACATGCTCAATGGTGGCGTCTCCCAGAAACTCAGCCACCGATTTGCGGTTCTCCGTCACCACCGAATCCGGCAGAAACGCGCTCCCGAAAATCTGTTCGGCGTAGTCCCGCAAGGGTTGCGTGTCCGTACTGCCCCCCAGCGTGGCAGACGTGCCAACACACACCAGATGCCCCTCTGGCGTCTGCAAGCGGGCACGCAAACGGCGAAGGAGTAATGCCAGGTCTGTCCCTTGTGCACCGTCGAAGGTATGCAGCTCATCCACCACCAGATAGCGCAGGGTGGTTGGCGTGTTCTTTTCCCACAGCTTGCGGTCACGCGGCCGGATCAGCAGGTAATCCAGCATCTTGTAATTGGTCAGCAAGATATCGGGAGGAGCGCGGCGCAGGGTGTCGCGATCAGTAATCACGCTACCCGCCGCCATCATGGTGCCACTACCCGGCAAGCCCGCCTGCCCGCCGACAAACAATCCGACGCGCAAACCCTTGAATGCCGGAACCTTGTCGACAAGCTCCGCAATACGCCGCGCCTGATCCGACGCCAGCGCATTCATCGGGTAAATCACCAGCGCCTTGATGCCCTGCTCACCCGCCGCCTTGGCGCGGCTGGCATGGTCCAGCAAGGGATACAGAAAACATTCTGTTTTACCGCTGCCCGTGCCCGTCGCCACCAGGGTATTCGCCGCTTGCCGGTTGCTCGCCAGCCGAAGCCAAGCCGCCTCTTGGTGCACGTAGCAAGGGTACTGCGTCTCGAAATGTCCAAAAAACTTCCGTCCGGAAGCGCCAATCCTAAAGGGCAACCCTACCTGTAGGTAAGGCCCCTTTATCCATGCAGACTCTTCATCGACGAAGCGCTGCATCAAGCCATGGAAGAAATCGTCAGAAGGCTCAAATCCTGTCAGCAGGAACTGTTTAAGGCCATTCTGGATATCACGTGCAAGCAAGGAAGGAAGCATTGTTTTTATTACTCTCTGGTAGCAAGGCGCTGCCGTCGTCGTGTGCTAACGGTTGCATGTAACGTTAAAAACATCACTTGCCCCGGTTGATTTCAGTTTCCAGCCCGGTCAACGCCGAAATAATGTCCTGGAAAGTAGGTACTGGGCCGAAGATCATGCCCTGCATCGCACGGTAGTCCGTTTCCACAGTCCCCAAGACCTCGCCATGTGGCATCAGGCTCAGGCTGCCCGGTACCGCCAGCTCATAACGTGCCCAGCCGCGTGGATAGAAGCGCTGCTTGAAGGCAACCACCTCGGCCAACAGATCAAAATCAGCCAGCGCGGCGGCCCGCACAGGTGACGCCGCCATGCGCGCAAGATCGTAGTAATGCCGCGAATAGCGCGCCGGCTGCAGATTACCCGCAGGGCGATGCGCCTCGTGATGCAGGATGGTCACCTTCTCCCAGAAGGTACGCTCGGCCCGGATCACACGCACTTCGAAATCCCGCTGCTTGAAGACTGTCGGAAACTGCTCCGCCGCATAGCAACTCACGCGCCGCAGCTCATGCGGTAACCAGGCGGCCAGCGGGCCGATTTCCAGCCGCACCTCAGGCCGCAGGTAGGCATCCGGAAATGCCGCGGGGTAACGCACATTGATCACGTGCGTATCGTTTGCCTCCACTTCGCAAACACACAGCTCGCCCAATACGGCACGGATGCGCCCCAGCAGCTCGCCAGCGATGAAGCGTACAGCCTCCGCCTCGATGGCCGCGTTCAGTTTGTTTTGCTGCGTTTGCGAACGCTCAGCCAGCGGATCGGCCTCGCTGAGCGTGCGCCAATCCAGCACCAGATCAATGTCTTCGGAGAAACGCTGGATCAGTCCATAAGCCTTTGAAAGACTCGTTCCACCCTTGAACATCAGCCAGTTCGCCAACTGCGTATCGGCAAACAGGCAGCACAGTACCCAGCTCACCCAGAAATCCTTTTCAACCACGGCTGGCGTGGTGCCCATGCGCGCAGCCGATTCCGCGAAAAGCTCAGAACGCTCACGTGCAGCAAGACAAGCAACGCGATACATCAGTTCTCCTCCTCAGCGCAGACCTGCTTGATGAACTGATAAATCCAGCCCGTCGTCGCTCGTGTATCGCGCAGCACCGCCCCGCGCTTCTTTTCTGGCAACCATGCGCGCAAGTGCGCAATCACCGCAGCGTCGACGCGCTCGCGCCCCAACGCTTTCAAAGCCTGCACCAGCAAGCCACTCTCGCGATGGGTAAAGCCAGCATCCTTCAGCGCCGCCTTGCGGAAAGCTAGCGTCACCGCACCCAGTGCGTATTCACGCCCCGGGCCGTCAGAGAGGTACACCCAACGCGCTGGCACCTGCGTGGAAAGGCCCATCAGATTTAGTGCCGCATCGCCTGAAGGCTGGATGCGCCAGTTGAACTTGCGGGCCAGCGCCTGCGCGACCTGGTCCACCTCCGGGCTCAGCGCCTGCCCCAGTAGCTCGCTGAAACGCGGGTAGTCATAAACCCCATGGCACACACGGCGTATTGTGCCCGCGCGCGCCAACGTAGAGAGCGCTTGGTGGATGTTCACTTCACCAAAATCGGCCACAAAATCAGTCTTGGTGAAAGCCCAACCCCTTCCGCGCCCGTAAACTCTTGAAAGTATTTTTTGTTCAATGGCTTGCATGAATCAGATGATAGATTTTTTTCAGAAAAAATGCACTTTTTACCTGAACGAAAAATAGGCTAACTCCAGTGCGAGCGAGCGTGACGGGGAACGTGCTCAGCATTGCTCAGGAGCAAAAACAGCCCTTACCCCTTTATGACCCGGATTGCCTCAAGAACCTTGTCAAGGAACTTCTTTGTCACAGGGTTCTCGGGCCGCGCTGGTTCAGGGGCTCTACGAGAGCCGGGGTTGTCCTGAATCTCCATGAAAACGCTGCTGACGATTTCCTGTGCATAGGTTGGCGCCTCACGCTTGAAACCGTCGATGGCTTTGGCCAACGCAGCCTTGTGGGCGTACTCGCGAGACAGGTGGAACAACTCCGAGTAATTCCTGGCGAAGAAAGCGGTCGCCCATGTCGCGGGCAGCACCAGAATGAATTTGCCCAATGCGGATAACCATGGTGCGCTTTCAGCCAAGGGACCATTCTGAACGGGTGCGAAATGCAGTTGCCATGGCCCCGGAATCAGTTGGGCTGCAATGGGAAGAACGCACACCAAGAGCAAAACAACAGAACCAAGGAAATACCACTGGGTGTGTTTCAGCCGCTTCTCATAATCATCTTTGGTGTCTTCAAGACTTTTCGAGAGGCCTGCAGTCGTTGCACCGCGAATCATCGTATCTGCCTTGTCGATGATCTCTTGCACCTTCTGCTCGCGCCCCTCGTTCAAACGCTGTCCCTCCTTGGTCGCAAGCTCAAATTCATTGAACAGATGCAGCCGCGATTTCATCTGGCTATCAAAGGCTTCAAATTGCGATGCAAAAGCAGTCACCTTCTGCTGCAGGGTATC
>JAUYQT010000264.1 GCA_030697085.1 Azonexus sp.
AGTTACGCGCCGATGCCGTGCTGCAGAAAAAGCTCTTCAGCCTACCCAATGTGACGGTGATCACCAAGGCACTGAGCACCGAAGTGACGGGCGATGGCAATAAGGTCAATGGGCTGCTTTACAAGGATCGCAACACCGACGAAGCGAAACGTGTCGACCTTGACGGCATTTTTGTGCAAATCGGGCTGCTGCCGAATACTGACTGGCTGAAATCGCCCACCCTGGAAACAATGGCTAACCTGACGGTCAACCTTTCAAACCGGGGTGAAATTGAAGTGGACGCCAAGGGTCAAACCTCAGTCCCCGGCGTCTTCGCTGCAGGCGATTGCACGACAACGCCCTACAAGCAAATCATCATCGCCATGGGTGAAGGGGCGAAAGCTTCGTTGAGCGCTTTCGATCACCTCATTCGCAGTTCGGCACCCGCCTGAGCGCACGTTAGGTAGCAGCTAGCTCAGGTAATTGGCGATACGCACATAATCCTCGACCGTCACGTCTTCGGCGCGGCAGGTCGGGGTAATGCCAAGCTCGGCAAAGCCGGCATCGGTCAAGGTGCCCTTGAGCGTATTGCGCAACATTTTGCGCCGTTGCGAAAAAGCCTTCTGAACAAGCTGGGCAAATTTCGCCGGGTCTTTCGCGTTCAATGCAGAAACATCCTTCGGGATCAGGCGAACGAAAGCTGACTGCACTTTCGGCGGCGGATCGAAGCTTTCCGGCGGCACGTCAATCAGCCATTCAATGTGAAAGCGGTACTGCAGCATCACCGAGATACGACTGAAATCAGTTTCACCGGGCACCGCCACCATCCGTTCGACGACTTCCTTTTGCAGCATGAAGTGCATGTCATGGACGATGCCGACGTAGCTGGCCAGATGGAAAAGCAAAGGCGTTGAAATGTTGTAGGGCAAGTTGCCGACCAAGCGCAAATCCTGGCCGATGGTCGCAAAATCAAAATTCAGCGCATCGCCTTCGTGGATCGTCATGCGTGCTGGCGCGTGCTGTTTTTTCAGGCGAGCAATCAGGTCACGGTCAATTTCGACGACGTGAAGATGATCCAGCTGCGCCATCAGCGGTTCGGTAATCGCCCCCAAACCAGGGCCGATCTCGACAATGGTCTGGTCTTTCTGTGGCCCAATGGCCGAGACAATGGCGGCAATAATGCCGCGGTCGACGAGAAAATTCTGCCCAAAACGTTTGCGGGCGACGTGTTCTTTCATACGAGTTAAACCTTTCTGGCGGCCATACGAACCGCTTCCGCAACCGCCTCGAACAAGCTGCCCGGATCAGCGCGACCGCTACCGGCCAAAGCCAACGCGGTGCCGTGATCGACTGAGGTGCGGATAATGGGCAGGCCGAGGGTGACATTGATCCCTTGGCCAAAAGTGGCATATTTGAGGGCAGTCAAACCCTGATCGTGGTACATCGCCAGCACGGCATCGCCCTCGGCGAGTACCGGCGGCGTGAACATCGTATCCGCCGGATGCGGACCAGATAGCAGCATGCCTTCGCCACGCAACTTGTCGAGTACCGGCGTGATGATTTCAATTTCCTCGCGGCCGAGATAACCGCCTTCGCCGGCATGCGGGTTGAGGCCGGCAACCAGAATGCGCGGGTTAGCCAAGCCATATTTTTGCTGCAAATCGACGTACAGAATACGTAAGGTTTTTTCCAGCACCTCGGCGGTAATTGCGGCGGGAACGTCTTTCAGCGGCAAATGCGTGGTGACCAGCGCAACGCGCAGCGGACCACGCTCGGTATTACCGGCCAGCATCATGACCACGAGTGGTGTTGCGGTCTTCTCGGCGAGATATTCAGTATGGCCGGTAAAGTGCACGCCGGCCTCGTTGATCACCCCCTTATGCACCGGTGCGGTAACCATCGCGGAAAACTCACCGGATTGACAACCGGCCAGCGCCCGGTCAAGCAGCGCCAGCACATAGGCGCCATTGGCGGCATTGAGCTGGCCGGGCTTGGCTGGCACGGCCAGCGGAATGTGCAGAACATCAAGGACGCCACACCCCAAGGACGCATCCGGTGGCGCGCCGCCGGCCTCTGAGCGAGACAAGCTGCGGTCAACCGCATTTTTGGGGCAAAAATCACGCAAGACGACGTTCATGCCGAGCAATCTCGCCCGCTCGGCGAGCAAATCACGGTCGCCAAGAATCACCACCCTGGCCTCGCCGGAGAAAGCGGCCAGGCGCAAACAAATTTCCGGGCCGATCCCGGCCGGTTCGCCGCTCGTCACGGCGATCAAAGGGCGCATTATTTTTCTTCGAGTCGATTTTCGACGTAGGTACGATCCCGCATCTGACGCAGCCAGTCCTGATACGCCTCATCCAGTTTGCGCTCGCGCAACGCCTGACGCGCAACATTACGCTGACGCTCGGCCGAGACATCGCGCTCGCGCCGCTCCTGAACCTGAATCAGGTGCATGCCAAATGGCGACTGTATGACCGGACTGATTTCGTTCAGCTTCAGCGCATCCATCGCCCGTTCAAACTCGGGTACCGTGTCGCCCGGACTCAACCAGCCCAGATCACCGCCTTTGGCGGCAGAGCCATCCTGAGAATAAAGGCGGGCCTGCTCAGCAAAATTAACGCCATTAACAATCCGCTCACGGACCTTTTCCAGCTTGCGACGCGCCTCCGATTCCGAAACCACTTCACTGATACGCACCAGAATATGGCGAGCATGAGTTTGTTGCACCGAGGCCGGAGCGCTACCGCCGCGCTTGCCGAGTAATTTGACAATATGAAAACCAGCTGAAGAACGCAACAGTTCACTGACCTGACCGAGTTGCAGACGAGCCGCGGCATCCGCATAAAGTGTCGGCAGGCGGTCTAATGGACGCCAGCCAAGATCGCCACCTTTCAGCGCATCCGGTGCGTCGGAGAAGGCTGCGGTCAACTCGGCAAAATTCTCCCCGGCCTGGGCTCGTTGCAGCGCTTGGTCTCCTCGCTGACGAAGTTTTTGTAGTTGTTCCGGGCTGGCCGATTCTGGCGCCCGCAACAAAATATGTAGCAACTGGTATTCCTCGCCACTACCCGTAGCCGTCTGATTCGCCAGGTAGTTATCAATTTCACCGTCAGAAATCACCAGTTTGCTATCAACTTCACGCTCACGCAGTCGAACCGTGGTCATTTCGCCGCGAATTTCCTCACGAAATCTGGCGT
>JAUYQT010000316.1 GCA_030697085.1 Azonexus sp.
ATAACTTCGGCTTTGGCGGCACGAACGGTTCGTTGGTATTCAAGCGTTTCTGATTTTAGGCGCGGGATAGAGCGGTGCAGTTTCCGATCACAATCGGGCTGCGCCGTTCGCATTTTCTCGATGTCAGTTTGGGGTTTGTCACGTTACTTGCTAGTCTTGTGGCGCTTGGTTTTCCCCAGTCGCTTGCCCTTCGGTTGTTTTTTTGCGGGGTAATCTGGGTTTTAGCCACCCTGGTTTGGTGGCAGCTTTCGCTAAAGTTTGTAGCGATTCGCCTGGAGCGGGGCGGGCAGGTGTTAATTTCTTGTCATGGCGGCGAGTTTCTGGCTGCTGAGCTGCTGCAAGGTGCCACCGTTCACCCTTGGCTGACCGTGGTCCGGTTCAAAACAGAAGATGCTCGCGTTCGTAGATTGATTGCTACGGTCGACTCGCTAAATCGGCAGGATTTTCGTCGTTTGCGGGTTTTTCTGCGCTGGCAGGCCGATTTTAGCGGATTGAACGACGACGTTTGATCACCGTATTTTTTGCTTTTTTCAGCGTTTCCGGATAGTCACGTGAGTAATGTAAGCCGCGGCTTTCCTTGCGCAGCATGGCGCAACGAACGATTAGATCAGCGGTGGTTACCAGATTACGTAATTCGATCAAGTCATGGCTGACGCGAAATTTTGAGTAGAACTCATGTATTTCCCGCGTTAGCAAACCGATTCGGTGTTTGGCCCGCTTCAGGCGTTTCGTGGTACGGACGATACCGACGTAATCCCACATGAAACGGCGCAGTTCATCCCAGTTATGTGAGATGACAACTTCTTCGTCAGCATCGGTTACCCGGCTTTCATCCCATTGAGGGAGCACGGGTAGGGGTTTTGTTTTTGTGCTTAAAATGTCGTTGACCGCAGCTTCCGAGAAAACCAGGCATTCCAGCAGCGAATTTGAAGCGAGTCGATTGGCACCGTGCAGGCCCGTGCATGACGCTTCACCTGCCACGTAAAGGCCTGCGACATCAGTGCGTCCACGTAGATCGCTAACAATGCCGCCGCAGGTGTAATGTGCGGCAGGCACGACTGGAATGCCGTCGCGCGCGATGTCGATGCCTAATTCAAGGCAGCGGGCGTAAATATTTGGAAAGTGGGTGCGAATGAAATCTTCACCCTTGTGGGAAATATCGAGAAAGACACAATCGATACCGCGTTTTTTCATTTCAAAGTCGATGGCACGAGCCACGATGTCACGTGGCGCAAGCTCGGCGCGCTCATCGTGTTCCGGCATGAAGCGAGTGCCGTCTGGTAGTCGCAGTAAGCCGCCCTCGCCGCGAACTGCTTCAGAGATCAAAAATGATTTGGCTTGTGGGTGATAGAGACAAGTTGGGTGAAACTGGATGAATTCCATGTTTGATACCCGACAGCCCGCCCGAAAAGCCATCGCAATGCCATCACCGGTTGATGTGTCAGGATTGGTCGTGTAGAGATAAACCTTGCCGGCGCCGCCTGTGGCAATCAGCGTATTGGGGGCGCCAATCGTGATTACCTCACCGTTACGGCTATCGAGCACGTAAGCACCAAAGCAGCGGTTTTCCCCGCTGCCTAATTTGTCACCGGTAATCAGATCAATCGCGATATGGCTTTCGAATACGGTAATCTTTGAATTGGCGCGGACTTTTTTCGTCAGCGTATCCTGCACGGCAAGCCCGGTGGCATCGGCAACGTGGATGACCCGGCGGGCACTGTGGCCGCCTTCGCGAGTCAGGTGATAGCCCGCCTCATCCTTGGTAAAGGGAACACCTTGTTCGATTAGCCATTCGATGGCGCGTTGCCCATTCTTGACGACAAAGCGGGTAGCCGGTTCGTCATTGAGCCACGCACCAGCAATTAATGTGTCCTGGATGTGAGATTCGATCGAGTCGCGACTGTCGAGGACGGCGGCGATCCCGCCTTGAGCCCAGCCAGAGGCGGAATCTTCCAGACTGCGCTTGCTGACAATTACGACACGACAGTGTTCCGCCAGTCGGAGTGCGGCCGATTGTCCGGCCAAACCGCTACCGATTATAAGGACATCAAAATTGTGCAAGGCAGTTCTCGAATGAGTTTGATTTTCGCGGAATATAGCACGCAAGAAACACTTCAT
>JAUYQT010000332.1 GCA_030697085.1 Azonexus sp.
TTTTGAGCTCAGTCATTGATTTCCCGGGTCTAACGACTAAACTGAACCGTTATTGTGATCAATCTGGAGAAAAGGCAAGATGGACGTTTCTTCAATCGGTAGCCTGAGCAGCGCAATGGCACAGGCAAAGACCAGCGATGCAGTAGATACACTGGTACTCAAAAAAGCGATGGATATTCAGAAGCAGTCAGCCCAGCAGTTATTGGCCGCCCTGCCAGGTGTCACCAGCAATCCGCCCAATCTGGGCAACAGCATCGACGTCAAAGCCTAATCAGTCGCTGCGTCAATCAATTGACGCAGCACGCTGATTTGATTATTTCACGCTCTCAACGAGCCAGACGCGTAGCGCCTCGGCAACCAGTTTCCATTCTTTTTCATGCGTTACCGCATGGCCCATATCGCGGAATATATGCGCCGTCAGACCGTAGGTCTGGGCCGTTGCCTGCACCAGAAAAGCCGGCACCAACGCGTCATGCTCAGCCCCCAGCACCAGCATCGGTGGCCGATGCATGGCGTGCAGATTAGGCAGGTTGAACATCGACATATCCCAAAGTGCGCGGTGCGACTCAGATTGCATTCGAGTTAGCCAGGCGGCAAGCATGGCCTCATCGACCTCACCGGCAAACAGCGATTCACGCAGCGCATCGGCATCGGTGTAATCACCGGCCATAACGTTATTGAGTTCCATAAACAACTGCGGCTTCTGGAACATCAGGTGAAATTGCGAGGCGATCAAACCCTGCGGTGGCACAGAGCAAACAAGTGCCACACCCGGCACTTCGTGGTGTTCGAGATATTTCTGGATGACGAAACCACCCATCGAATGGCCAACCAGCACCGGTGTTTCGCCCAGCCAGTCGACAACGGTTTTGACGTCATCGATATAGTCGGTGATCGAGTGCCAGTCGAGATGGTCGCGCCCGTTACTGCCGCCATGGCCGCGCAAGGACAACGCGTAGCAGGGATAGCCGGCAGCGGCGAGAAAAGGCATAAATGTTTCGGTCCACATCCAGCCACCGGCAAAAGCACCGTGAACGAAGAGGATGGGAAGTTTTTTTGTCTTTCTGGTCGGCAAGCAGGAATAAACTTCGAGGCCTTCGACGAACTGAGTTTTTATCATGGCGATCTATCGGGGTGAGGCGTGATTAAATGCGACTTTCACCCTGCGGCGCAAGGCAAAATGCTGAAGTGGATATTGACGCTGGTCATCGCCATATTTTTACTGGGCATTGTCAGCCCGCATCTGGCGCGATTTATTCGCTTTGGCAAATTGCCGGGCGACACAACTTTCCGACTGCGTGGCCGGACTTATAGCTTCCCATTCGCGACGACGATCATTTTCTCGCTGTTACTCTGGCTGGTTTCACGCGTCATTTAACGCCTGCTTGACGGCACTTACCCGAGCCGCATGGATGCGTTCGGGGATATTCAGTTTATCGCTGCAGGCGAGGGCAATTTTGCCCGCCTCCACGGCGTTGACCGCAGCCAGTGCGGTATGCAGACGCTGCGGGCTATCGTAAGGCCGATTTTCCCAACCCAGACGACCGGTATAGTCACAACGGCAGGCATCAAGCAGTTGCTGGAAACGTTCCGGCCGACGCAAGGCGTCAGTTTTTTCAAAGAGGGAAACAATCGTACTGGCCCGCAAATCTGCCGCCCGATGAATATTGCCGTGATAACGCGCCATGAGCAGGGCGAGGTCGCGACAATCATTCGGGACGCGCAAACGGGCTGACAGCTGTTCGGTCAGATTAACGCTGCGTTCTTCGTGACCGAGATGCCGCGGCAGAATATCCGGTGGCGTCAGCGCCTTGCCGAGGTCATGCGTCAGCGCGGCAAAGCGAACCGGGAGCGGAAACTGGTGGCGAGCCGACTGATCGATAACCATCAGGGTGTGAATGCCCGTGTCGATCTCGGGATGATAGTCTGCCCTTTGCGGCACGCCGAAAAGAGCATCGACTTCTGGCAACAAGCGGGCGAGGGCGCCGCAGTCGCGCAGCACCTCGAACAGTCGCGACGGCTTGCCTTCCATCAGCCCCTTGGCGAGCTCCTGCCAGACGCGCTCGGCGACCAGATGATCGACTTCGCCACTGGTCACCATATCGCGCATCAGGGCCAGCGTTTCCGGCGCCACTGAAAAGTCGCTGAAACGGGCAGCAAAGCGGGCAATACGCAAAATGCGGACCGGATCTTCGGCAAAAGCCGGGCCGACATGACGGAGAATTTTGGCCTGTAAATCGCGTTGACCGCAGTACGGGTCAATCAGCTCGCCATCAGCCCCCCTGGCCATCGCGTTAATGGTCAGATCACGGCGGGCGAGATCCTCTTCCAGCGTTACATCGGGCGCCGCGTGAAAGGTGAAGCCGTGGTAGCCGTGGCCGCTCTTGCGCTCAGTCCGCGCCAGCGCATATTCCTCATGCGTCCGGGGATGCAGAAAAACCGGAAAATCTTTGCCGACCGGGCGATAGCCTTCGGCCAGCATGGCGTCAGGCGTGGCGCCGACCACCACATAATCGCGGTCGGCGTTGGGACGGCCGAGTAATTCGTCGCGGACCGCGCCGCCGACAATATAGATCTTCATCGGCGGCCGAGGCCGCTTATCGCCCTGCCCGATAGCGGAAACTATCAAGCTTGCCTTTAGGCGTATTAAGCGCCACGTAACTCGGCGCAATCGCTTCGAGCGCCGTCGGCCGCCAGTTGGCTGGCAGATTGCAGTCACCTTCACAAATGCTGTCAATCTGCATCGAGCGCAGATTGTCCGGCGACATCAGCGGCTTGGGCGCGAGCCACATCAGACCCGCCTGCAGGTATGCAAGACCTTCGCAGAGCGGAATAATCTTGGCGTGGCTGCCGCAAAGTTCGGCCGTGTAATCGACCAATTCGCGCAACGTATAAATCTTCGGGCCGACGAGATCATAGGCCTGACCAAAAGTAGCGGTGTCGGCCAAACTATCGACGAAAGCATCGGCGACATCAGCCGCCCAAACGGGCTGGAAACGCGCATGGCCAAAGCCCAGCGGGAAGAAGGGCAGTTTTTTCAGGACATTGGCGAACATGGTGATGAACGAATCGCCCAGCCCAAAAATTACCGAGGGACGGAAAACAGTGATTTCGAGTTCATTTTTGGCCGCCATAACCAGTGCTTCGCCATCACCCTTCGAGGCGAGATATTCGGAGGGCGCCGTCGAGCTGGCGTGCAAGGCACTCATGTGCACTAGGCGACGAACGCCGGCTGCCTTGCAGGCAGCGACGATTTTCTTCGGCAATTCAACGTGTGCGTCGGCGAAATCGCGGCTGTAGGGAAATTGCACATCACGGCTGTGCAGAACACCCACCAGATTGATCACGGCATCGTGGCCGCGCATCAACTCAGTCAGCGCTTGTTCGCAATGAATATTGGCCTCCGGCATTTCAACACCGGGCTGAATGATCAGCGCCTTGGTGCGCTCACGGCGGCGCGTCGGCACGGTGACTTCGATACCACGCTGCGACAGACGATTGACAATGTAGGTACCGACGAAACCGCTACCCCCCAGCAGCAAGACCTTTTTGATGTCCATGTGGAACCCCGGAAACATATTTCGCAAAACACGGATTTTAAGGCAATTTGGGTCTTTTCGGGCAGGCTTGTCAGCGATCCATCGCGATGAATATGCGGCCCTTGATCTCAAGACCTTCCTGTTTGCTGCAAAGCACGCTCGGCAGCGCTATTAAACAAGGAAATCGAGCTGCTGATACGGCCAACACCCTCCTGAAATTGTGCCTTCAAAAGAGCCGAATGCATAGCTAAGGCCAGACCAATATCCGGATTACAGAGAAAAGCTCGCCGGCCTCCCGAGCTGAACTGGCATAGATAAGCCACGCAGGTTTCACTCTCAGTGAGACGAACTTCAAGCCAGTCGCCGGGCTGACAAGGCAAGGGCTGGGTCGGCGCGTCATAGACGCCGGCCAAATCCAGCGTACGTAGCAACTGGGCGCCAGAGCGCAGCCCCCCGGCCTGCGCATTGCCGATCGCCGACGGTAGACGATTCACCTCGCTGGGGGCGCTTTCGTTGCTGGCCTGCACTTCGCCCGCATTGACCGCCGACGCTGTACGCAAGGCCTGGGTTTGTAACGCAAAAGTGGCGTCGAGAAAAGCCGCCTGAGCCTCGGCCGACATGCCGATACGCTCCATGCCAGCCTTCAGCACTTTGAGTATTTCCGGCAGGCGCTGAGCCAGGGCTTTTCGATCTTCAGCGGCCAGCTTGGGCTGAAACGTCCAGAGCAATTCTTCAATAACACGGTTATAGGCCTCCCACTGCGTGCTGTTCGGGCCATATTCAGCCAAAACCAGCGGCAGTACCTGACGCCAGGTGTGGTCGAGAAAATCACGAATCGGTGTGGGCAAACCACGCTCAATCACACTATCAAGCGCGGTCTGAGACTTCATGGCGGCCTGATCGCGTCGGTCGAGTTGTTCAAGCATGGGCAGATAAGGCTCGGCAAAGCAGCGAATTTCGACATTTCGCTCTGCGATCAAAGCATCAACCTGAGTCAGCGCGACCTCGAAAACGCCGATCGGGCCGGTAAAGCGGCTTCGTAGCTGGCCGGCAATTTCGAGCAATTGCTGACAGACAGGATGACGCGCCGGCACATCGACGGGCAAGCCGAGCATCGCCAGGCCCATTCGGTCAATTAGCCGGCGAGCGGGGTGCGCCGCATCGCTGAAAAAATCGGGGTCCTGCATGGCAACCTTGAGCAAGGTAATTTGCAGGCTCGAAACGACTGATTTCAGCGCATCGGAAAGCCCAGGGTGAGCAAAAATCACCTCAAAAATCATCGCCAGTGTATCAATGGCGAGCCCCTCCGGTGCCGCGGCGGGGACTCCCAATGCGGCGGCGTTCAGCGATTTCGGCTTTAGTTCAGACGCGGTCTCTTCCGTTGAGAAAAGCCCGGGAATTAGCGCCTCCAGCCGGGGCGAGGCATCGAGCGGGAGGGCTGGCGCAAAGCCGCCCCGCCGATCAATCTCATCGAGTCGAAAGATCACGCGCTCCAGGGTTGCCTGCGTCATCGGAGAGCCTGCAGCAGCAGCGCGATCGACGGACAAGGTGGATTGCGTCATGGCGGGCAGCCGCGAAAGCAATGCGTGTTGCAGCGCCAGCAAGGTGCGTTCGCTGGTGGCGCTGGTCGGCGCGTTATTGTTTACGCCACTGACCACCGCATCAGGAACAAAGCCTTTATGGGGCGCATTGGCCCGACTGACGATAGGGGAGGGCGCAGCCTCGGCCCCTTCGCCCGCCAAAAAGTCATTGATTTTGGCGTAGACCGCAGGCAAGTCCTGCTGCAGGCGGCGGTCGATCCGGTCGAGCAAGTCGAGCTTTTTATCGAGCGTTCCAGCTCCGGCTGCGCCAAACATCTCATCCAGCCCTCGGGCGATGGCGCCCGGGCCGACGGGATTAACCGTTTTCGCAAGATCCTGCCGCTTGAGCAAAGTGACGAAGCGCAGATGAATTTTCCACAGATCGGCTCCGCTTTGCTCAAAAAGTCGAGCGCTCAGGTTATCAAGCCGCAAATCCAGTTCAAGATCATCTTCTTCGACCAAGGTCAGGCTTGAGATGGTCATACCGTCGACTTCCTCGCGGAAACTGCCCCGTCGGCTACTGACGATGATTTCATCAAAATACATGCCAGCTCCGCGCTGGATAGCCTGAATAGCGGGCGCGGAAAGAACGCAACTATCCTGCAACAGCGCGCCGAGTTGCTGCAAAAACAGAGCGCGACACGCCTTAATGATTTCCAGCGAATCAGGGAGCGTCGACATTTTGGTGAGCACTAGGGCAGATCAGCATCTTTCATCACGTCAGCGGTTCGCCCGCCAACCGTACCAAGGCGCGCCTTCAGGGAATCCGGCTTGCCGTTAAAAAGAGCCGAATAATAAATTGAATTGCTCATGACTTTTTTGACATAGTCACGGGTTTCGCTAAATGGAATAGTTTCGGCGTAAATAGCGCCTTCCAGCGGCGTATCCGCACGCCATTTTTTCGCCCGGCTGGGGCCGGCGTTGTAGGCAGCGGAGGCCAACACCGGATGGTTATCCAGATTTTCCATAACCAGACGCATATAGCTGGTACCGAGCAGAACATTGGTTTCCGTGTCGTTAACCTGACTGTGGCTGTAATTATGCAGGCCAATTTTCTTGGCGACCCATTTGGCGGTAGCCGGCATCAACTGCATCAAGCCAGAGGCACCAACCGTTGATTTGGCCGAGGTAATAAAGCGGCTTTCCTGGCGCATCAACCCATAAACCCAGGCATCATCGAGCGACTGGTTATGGGCGGCCGGACGAACCTGTTCACCGTAGGGCGAAAGAAAGCGCAGTGAGTAATCGTGCTCCTTTTTGGTCCGATCAGCCGTGTTGATAGCGCGATCCCAAATCCCGTTGCGGCTGGCCAGGTTAGCGGTGGCAAGCAGTTCGCGGTCATCCATGCCACGTAGTGCCCAGTTCCACTCTCTGACCGCTTCGGTCCGCATATCGAGGCGAAAGAACGCCAACGCCCGACGAATTCCGGGATTTTCACGGGCGACCTTTTCCTCCTCAACGCTGGCCCTGCGGGCCTGGGGCGGTGGCATCACCGCGCGGCCAAGTTCTTCATCAGCAAGATTGCCGTAGAAATTGGCTTGGCCGGCAATTTTTTCAAATAGCGCATTTGCGTCCGTCGTCAGGCCTCCGGCCTTGTGCGCCCGACCAAGCCAATAAACCCATTCCGGCATTGCACCGAGGGTTGCCGGCATTGCCAAAATGCTGTCGCGAACAATGCCCCACTCCTGCGCCCGCAACGCTGCCCGCACTTTCCATTGGTGAGCGTCATCTGAAAGCTGCGTAGAGCCTGCCTTGATGTACCAGGTGACAGCCTCTGGCAGATGGCGCTTAGCCGCCTGCAGGCCGATCTGACTCCAGGCCCACTGCCGCTCGCTATCGTGCATCCGCGATGCAATGTTTTCCAGCGCATCGGCGGCAGCCCTGGGATCATTCGTCGCAACTCGCTGCAAGGCAAATGCAGCCAGTTCGCGGCCACTGCGACTCGACGACCAGTTTGCCGGCTGACGCGCGAGGTAGCCCATTGCGCTCTTGATCAGGCTATCAAGCGACCGCGAATCCGGCGCCTGACTATCCGCCAAGTAATTCAAACTTTCTTTAGCGCCGGCTGGGCGATTCGCCTCAATCTGGCGGCGGGCACGATGCCAGATATCGTCAGCTGAAATTTTTTCGCTGGAAACCAGTGCAGCAAAGACTGGACGACAAGCTTCTGGTGGCTCTAACTGGGTTAGCCAGCGTCTTTCAGCTTCTTCGAGGACGTTTCTGTCATTGCGGGCAAGTCTCGCTCGCTCGTTGTAGCAGATGACGTCCGGCTCGGGGGAAAGCATCCGCGCATACTCAGTTTCCACTTCGCTCCACGTGGAACGCTTGCCGAGCCAACGTATCCAGTCGGCGCGCAGCTTTTCAACGACATAGCTGCCTTCATGGCGCTGGAAAAAGTCCCGCATAACGGCGCGATCACCTTGATCGATAAAGAGGCGCAGACGATAGTTTTCGACATAAGGCTGAAGCTCATACCCCCCCAGCTGAGCGGCGGCATTCTCCAGTTTGTTGCGGTCGCCAGCACGAAAGGCCTCCCGAGCGGCGAGAAAAGCAGTGTCCTGACCATCTTGGGCAAAACCAGGAAAAGCCAGCGTGAGGCCGAGAAGGAAAACGCAAAACTTCATGTTAAATTTATCTGATGACACAATCGAATGAGGATAGCACGGCCTGGCGGCGTGCATTACGGCGAGAAATGGTTGCCCGACGAGCGACGCTCGGTGAATTGGCTCATAGCGAACTTTCAGCGCGCATCGTTGCGCATTTACACGCCGCCTTGCCGGTACCCAAGGTGGTGGCTTTTTGTTGGCCGATTAAATTTGAGCCCGATGTACGAGCCATCATTGATACCTGGACAGCGACCGGCGGCCGAGCCGCTTTGCCGGTTGTTGTACGCGAAGATGCGCCGCTGGCTTTTCGCGAGTGGTCGGCCGAAACCCTCCTGGTAGCGGACCGCTACGGCATTCCAACGCCAACCGCCGGGGATTGGCTGCGGCCGGAACTGATTCTGTTGCCCTTGAATGGCTTCGATGCGGCCGGCTATCGCCTTGGTTACGGCGGCGGCTATTTCGACCGGACACTGGCGACGCTCTCGCCGCGCCCATTGGCGGTTGGCGTCGGCTTTGAAGTCAATCGACTGGTGAGTATTCGGCCGGAAAGCCATGACCAGCGGCTCGACTGGATCATTACCGAAGACGGCGCCTTCAGGCCTGTTGACGCCTGAGGCGGTAAATCCCCAGCAAGAAAAAGATCCCGACCAAACCCGCCAAGAGGGCTTGCCGCATATCGTAAAGGCCAATACGCACGGCCAGCTCCAGGCTGTAGCCATGCTGCAGGGCGAGCAACAGGGAAACAATGGCCAACGCCAGCCAGGTACGACAGACCCCCCGGGGCAAATCCTTACGCAGATAAAATTCAACCGACAGTACGGCGGCAATCGACTGCGTCAGCAAGGCAGCGATCAACGACCACAGGGCAATGCTGTAAGCACTCATAGGGCCTGACAAGCCGCAGTGAAGCGCTGCAAGGCCAGATCCAGCGTACTGCGCGGACAGCCAAAGTTCAGGCGTAGCCAGCCGGGCGCACCAAAATCAGCGCCCTCGGAAAGACCCAGTCCGTGCGCCTCGAAATGCGCTGCGGGTCTGACGAGGCCGAAGCGGCGAAGGTCAATCCACGCAAGATAAGTGGCTTCAACATGACTCATTTTTACGCCTTTTTCAGCGTTGACCGTAGCACTCACCCGATCACGATTCGCCGCGAGATAAACAATCAATTCACGGTGCCACTCAGTACAGTCGCGATAGGCGGCCTCGCAGGCGGCCAAACCGAGCACATTGACGTGCGGCACGATGCCGTCCATGGCGCGCAGAAAACGCCGGCGCAAGGTCGCATCCGGAATGATGGCAAAAGCGCAGCCGAGGCCGGGAATATTGTAGGTCTTTGACGGCGCCATCAGCGTGATGCTGCGCTTCGCGGCCTCTGGAGAAAGGCTGGCGAACGGGATATGGCGCTTGTCGGCATCGAGAATCAGACCGCAGTGGATTTCATCGGAGCAGACGATCAGATCATTTTCTTCGGCAAAGGTCGCCAGATCAGTCAATTCCTGCAAATCCCAGCAACGACCCACCGGGTTATGCGGATGGCAGAGCAGGAAAAGCCGGGTTGCCAGAGCACCCGAATCAGCGGCGCCCCCTGCGGTCAACGCGTTTTTAAGGGCAATTTTGTCCCACTGCCAATGACCGTCAATCGAGGCCAGTGCCGCCCGATTCAATTTTTTACCCGAAAAACCTGGCGCCGAGAGGAAAGGCGGATAAATCGGTGTCGCCGTTAGCACATCGCCATCAACGGCCCGGCAGGCGACATTAAGCCCCGTCACCAAGCCCGGCAGCCAGACGATCCAATCCGGATCAACTTCCCATTGGTATTCGCCCTTAAGGTGAGTAAGCACTGACTCCGTAAGCGACGACCAAGGCCCGCCATAGCCGAAAACACCATGCGCCATACGTTGCTGCAAGGCCTCGAGTACGGCGGGTGGCGCGGCGAAATCCATGTCCGCTACCCACAGCGGCAGAATATCTCGACCGGCGTACTTGCCCCATTTGATCGAGTCGGAGGCGTGCCGGTCGATCGGCGTATCGAAAATACTCAAACGTCGAGATGCTGAAACAAGGCGGTGGACAAGTAACGTTCGCCGAAGGAGGGAATGACGACGACAATCAGTTTGCCGGCATTTTCCGGCCGTTTGGCCAGCTCAAGTGCCGCCCAGGTCGCCGCACCGGAAGAGATGCCAACGAGCAAACCTTCCTCCGTCGCCATACGACGGGCTATAGCGAAGGCATCATCGTTTTTGACCCGAATCACCTCATCGTAAATTGCTGTATTCAGCACACCGGGGACAAAGCCGGCACCGATACCCTGAATCGGGTGCGGCCCTTTGGCGCCACCCGAAAGCACAGGCGAAGCGTCGGGCTCAACAGCAACGATTTTGACCGCCGGGTTTCTCGCCTTTAGCGCTTCGCCCACACCAGTGACAGTACCGCCCGTGCCGACGCCGGCGACAAAAATATCAACCTGACCATCGGTATCGCGCCAGATTTCCTCACCCGTCGTATTGCGGTGAATGGCCGGATTGGCCGGGTTTTCAAATTGCTGGGGAACGAAATAGCGCGCGTCAGCGGCGGCCATTTCCTCCGCCCGCTTGATGGCGCCGCCCATGCCGTCAGGCCCCGGCGTCAAAATCAAATCGGCACCGTAGGCTTTGAGCAACAGCTTGCGTTCACGACTCATGGTTTCCGGCATGACAAAGGCCGATTTGATCCCACGCGCCGCACAAACCATCGCCAGGCCGATCCCGGTATTACCGGAAGTGGGTTCCAGCACAATGGTTTCCGGACCAATCTTGCCGGCCGCCATCGCCGCGTCGAGCATGGCGACCGCAATACGATCCTTGACGCTATGACCGGGATTGAAAAACTCCAGCTTGGCGACGATCGTCGCGGCGCAACCCGCGCTGACGCGATTGAGTTTAACCAGCGGCGTATTGCCGACCAGTTCAGT
>JAUYQT010000356.1 GCA_030697085.1 Azonexus sp.
TACCTCAAAGAGCTACGTTATGGGGCAAGGCCAGATATTCCCGGGAATGCATTTCAGTCATCCGACTTACCGTACGGGTAAATTCGCTGGCCTGCGTCCCTTCCGTATAGAGAGCCTCGGGCACGCAATCAGCAGTTGAAATAAGTTTAACCTTGTGATCGTAAAAAACATCCACCAACCAGGTAAAACGGCGAGCTTCGGAAGACTGACTGGCGGTCATTTTAGGAATTTGGGAGAGCAGCACGGTGTGGTAACTGCGGGCGATTTCGAGATAATCATTCTGCGAACGCGGCCCGCCGCACAGTGTTTTGAAGTTGAACCAAATCACACCATTACCGCGCCGAATGGTTTCAATTTGCCGACCCAAAATTTCAACCGCCCCCCCCTTCTTGCCTTCGCCACCAGCAACCATACGGAAAGATTCACGCATTTTTTCTTCAGCAGTGATATCGGCTGGATGGTGATAAATCTCAACTTGCTCCAGCGTGCGCAAACGGTAATCGATCCCCGCTTCCACTTCAAACACATCCAGATGCTTTTGCAACAATGCGATGGTCGGCAGAAAACTGTCACGATGCAGGCCGTTCGGGTAAAGCTTGCTCGGCGGGTAATTTGAGGTCATTACCAAAATAACCCCCTTGGCAAAGAGGCCATCGAGCAGGCGGCCGAGAATCATCGCATCGGCAATATCTGAAACGTGAAACTCGTCAAAACAAAGCAGGCGAACTTCATGCGCAATCTGTTCGGCCACTCTCGACATCGGGTCCGGCTCACCCTTGTACGTATCCAGATCACGATGGATCTGCTGCATAAATGCATGAAAATGAATACGCTTTTTCCGGCGATACGGCACTGAATCGTAAAAACAATCCATCAGAAAGCTTTTGCCCCGCCCGACACCACCCCAAAAATAAATACCCTGCGGCGGCTTGGGCGGTGAGAGCAGGCGCTTGAACGTGCTGCTACGGTCAACCTTGAAATAAAGCAAACTTGTATAGAGGTTCTGCAAAGCGCTCGCCGCTGTCATTTGCGCGGCATCGGCCATGTAACCACGGGCATCGAGCAAAGCTTTATAGGCATCGAGCATACCCTGCGCGGCGACTTTTAGTTTTTTATGAGGCATCTGAAGCGATCAACAATTGGGGTTTTACATTTTGCCAAAGAAAAAGGCGGGTGCGTTGCCGCAACCCGCCTTTCGAACAGCTGGTTTGTATTTTTAGAAGTGCAGCGGACGCTTATCGCAGGCCAGTGCGGCTTCATGCACCACTTCCGACAGCGTCGGGTG
>JAUYQT010000359.1 GCA_030697085.1 Azonexus sp.
CGGCCGGCAGATCGAGTTCCGGCTCGGCCGTGGTCAACGGCAGCACCATCACCACCGTTGTCCCCTGGCCGGGCTGGCTCTGGATCGACAAGCCGCCGCCGGATTGCTTGACGAAGCCGTAAGCCATCGACAGACCGAGGCCGCTGCCCAGACCGAAACGCTTGGTGGTGAAAAATGGTTCATAAACCCGGGCCAGTGTCGCCGCATCCATGCCGCTGCCGTTGTCGCCGACTTCAATCATCGCGTAGCGACCGGGGGCGACATCGAAGCTGGCGGCTTCGGCGCCCAGTTCGACCGGGCGGGCGGCGATGTGCAGGCGGCCGCCATCGGGCATGGCGTCCCGCGCATTCAGCGCAAAATTGAGCAGGGCGCTTTCCAGTTGGCCGGGATCGACCAGCGCGTGGATCGAGGCGCTGGCCAGATCGGTCGAAATGGCGACGGATTCCGGCAGCGAGCGGCGCACCAGCTTGGACAGGCCATTGATCAACTGGCCAATATCGACCGCCTGTGGTTCGAGCGGTTGCTGGCGCGAAAAGGTGAGCAGGCGGCGGATCAGTTGCACGCCGCGCCGGGCCGATTGCAGCGCCGGTTCGACGAATTCGTTGACCTCGGCATCGTCCGGCCGGTGGTCTTGCAAGGCGGCCAGGTTGCCGATCACGACGGTGAGCAGATTGTTGAAATCGTGCGCCAATCCGCCGGTCAACTGGCCAATCGCCTCCATTTTCTGGGCCTGCACCAGCGCCGCTTCCATGCGCTTTTGTTCGGTCGTCTCGTGGGAAAAAACAAAGAAGCCCAGCGTGTCGCCTTCCGGCAGCGTTTCCGGGACGAGCGTGCTGCGTGCGAAAACGGTTTTACCCTGGCGCTGCATCTGGTACTCGTAAGTCACCTGCTGGCCGGATAGCGCTTTGCGGACATTTTCACGGACTTGGCCATAGACGTAATCACCGATCACCTCGCGCACCGCGCGGCCAGTGACGCTGCCTTCCGGGTGGCCGTACCAGTCGGAATAACCCTTGTTGGTGTACTGATAAACCTCGTGGCGATCAACGTAGCCGATCAGAATGGGGATGGTGTCATTGATCAGCCGCAGGCGTTCTTCGCTGCGCCGCAGCGCGGCAGCGATACGGCTGTTTTCGCTATTGGCTCGGGTCAGATTGGCGTTGGCATTTTCGAGCTGGGCGGTACGACGACGGACGCGTTCGTCGAGCTGGATATTCTGGTGTTCGGTCAGGTTTTCGATGTAGCGCTGTTCGGTGATATCGGTGTACAGCGTGACAAAACCCTTGTTGGCGAGCGGTTCGCCGCGCAACAGCAGCACTCGCCCGTTCGGGCGTTGGCGCTCGGTGATATGCGGCGCAAAGTTGGCGGCAGCGGCTACGCGCTCGGCGATCTGGGCGGCGCGATCACCGGGACCGTATTCGCCGCGCTCGGCGTTGTGGCGGATGAAATGCGCGAACGGCGTGCCCACCCGGGCCAGTTCAGGCGGGAAATCGAGTAGCTCGAGAAACGGCTGGTTCCAGGCCACCAGGCACAGATTGGCGTCGAATACGGTGATTCCCTGATCGAGCAGGTCGAGCCCGGCTTGCAACATTTCATGGCGCTGAGCGGTGTCGGACGGCGGATTTTCAGGATTCATGCGATTAATTTTAGAGCACTCGGCGGCCTGGAATTGGTCATGTAACGATTCGTTACATTCGACCAATAGTTGTGCAAAAGTCTTTTGCGATTATCACGATCAATAAAAAAAGCCCCGATACAGAGAACAGCATTTTCGTAGGCATCGTGAGGAGACATTTGTGGCAAATCCGTACGCTGCCGGGCTCGAACAGAACCCGGCCAATTATGTTCCGCTTTCCCCGTTAAGTTTTATCGAGCGCTCGGCCTTTGTTTACCCGAAACGTATTTCGGTCATTCAGGGC
>JAUYQT010000395.1 GCA_030697085.1 Azonexus sp.
CTGAAGTGGTGGCGTATCTGGCATTTGGTGCTCCCGTCAGTGGTTAAAGAGCGGAGTGGTGGCCGGCACCGGTAGCGCTTGAGATCAAGGCCGGCCGTGCTCAATGTCGAATGCGGGCAGGTTTCCTGCAATACGACTCCGCTCGTTCATCAATACCTCATCAACCTTGCCCGGACTGTTCGCGAAGGCACATAGCGGTGAAAAATGTCGCGGCTGTCATCTCGCCCGGATTGTTTTTGAGACAGCAGATTTTTTGTTTCAGCATAAATTTCGACGCTGATTTTATTGGCGCGGACGGATTCAGCTTTATGGGTGGCAGCGTACAGAGCGCAATCAATTTCATCGCTAATCTTGGTTTAGTGAGTGCTGGATTGAAAAGTTCGGTGCTTTCTACCCAACCATTAAAAGGAGCACACCATGAACAAGGATCAAGCCAAGGGTCGCGTTGAAGAAGCCAAGGGCAAAGTGAAGGAAGTCGCCGGCAAGGTTGTTGGCAACAAGGAGCTGGAGGTGAAAGGCAAGATTCAGAATTCCGGCGGAAAAATTCAATCGGCCTATGGCGATCTCAAGGAAGACCTGAAGGACGCGGCCAAGGGCAAGTAAAACCGGCAGCGTTTGTCGGATAGAGGGCTGTCGGTAGCGACTGATGGCAAATGGCGATTTCTAATTATTTGAATGGAGCATCAAATGAATAATGAAACAATCAATCCCGGCGTACTTGGTGTTGGCAGGCTCAACGCAAGGGTACTGAGTGCCAGTTCGCTGGCTGGTGACGATGTTTATGACCCGAAGGGCGAGAAGTTGGGCAGCGTCAAGGAAATCATGCTGGACATTCAGGCCGGCAAAATCAGTTACGTGGTGCTGTCCTTTGGCGGTTTTCTCAGCGTTGGTGAAAAACTGTTTGCCGTGCCATGGAGCGCGCTGACGGTTGATACGGAAAACAGGCGTCTGGTCATGGATACCAACGAAGAGCGCCTGAATGAAGCCCCGGGATTCGACAAGGATAACTGGCCGAATATGGCTGATCCAGCCTGGGAAAAAACGGTTCATGCCTATTACGGTACGCAAGTAGATACGACGTACTGAATAGCCCGGCGATAAACCCCAACGCCAAGCGCCAGCATTAAGCCGCCCCACACCAGAAACTGGTGTGGGGCGGCTTTTTATGTGATGTAGGCTTGTTGCTACGGTAAACGCTAAAAAATACTAAAAATCTCTGGATACAGGGCGTCTTCAATACAGACAGCTCGAATTCGCTGGCGTAGCGGCTTACTTGCCGGTGACCACCTTGATTTGATTGTTGACCGAGGTCACGCCTTGCACGTTGCGTGCAATTGAAGCGGCTTTATCCGAGGCGGCCTGTGACTTGACGGTGCCGCTGAGTACGACTTCACCCTTTTTGTCGGTATCGACGCCAATGTGCACCAGGCTCTCCATCTTTTCAGCGGCCAGTTCAGCTTTTACCTTGGTCGTGATGACTGAGTCCTTGACGTAAGTGGTCGCTGCAGAGTCAGCGGTGTAGCCCATAGTCGGCAACATGAACAGGCCGGCGATCAGGCAGGTGGCAGCAATTTTGGCTTTCATGATTTTGTATCCTTTTCAGTTAAAAGATGAAGCTGGGGAGAGTGCGGCATGGACAAAATGGGAATTCCAGTGTTTCGGACTATCCATGGCGACGACATTGCCTTGATGGCTTGCGCCGAGCTTTGTCGTGAGATCAAGTTTCCGCTGCAAAAACCAGATGTTCTGTACGCCGGGGCGCATATGCCGCAAGTTCATTCTTGGCGCGACAGGGCTGGTTTTTCAGCCGAGTCTCATTTGTGCGCCATCGAACAGAGGTGGTGGGCGGCAAGGTGTAGCTTCGGCGTGGTGTGAGGCGGGTGAAAATTCACCAGCCCGCGGATGTTGATCAAGCAGCCAGAAGAAAGCCATGAACGATTCAATCCTTGTTCTGCGCGGCAGACCTGACCGGTATTAAGTGCCGGTGATCAGGATATGCCAGCGCAGCCAGCCCTTCTTTCAACAGTCTCCGCCGCACGGGCGAAGGGTCTCCGCTGCCTGAAATTTGCTGTGCCGAGCCTCATTTTCCTGATCGGTAGCTGTGCGTGTGCCGAGTTGCCGGACAGCAAGGCGATCATTGCGCGCCACACCGAGCAGGTCGCCCGCTTTGAAAATGTCAGCGGCCCACTCAGTGTCCGGAAAAGCGCCGCAATCCTCGCTGATCTCAAGGCAAAGTCGGGCGACATCGACATTCTCGACAAACAGATCGCGCTGGAACAGGCCATCGTCGGCAGTCCGCTGGTGGTCGGCAACAAAGTCACGCTGCTGCAGGACGGTGCCGCCACCTATGCGGCGATGTTTGCCGCTATCCGCAAGGCTCGGGACCATATCAATCTGGAGTCCTACATCATTGATGATGACGAGATCGGGCGACAGTTCGCTGATTTGTTGCTGGCGCAGCAAGCCAGGGGCATTCAGGTTAACGTGATCTATGACAGCGTCGGCGCCATCAATACGCCGCAAGCCTACTTTGCGCGCCTGCGGGCCGGCGGCATTGCAGTGCTTGAATTCAATCCGATCAACCCGCTGGCGGCGAAAAAGGAATGGCTGCTCAATAACCGCGACCACCGCAAACTGCTGGTCGTTGATGGTTTGGTCGCCTTCATTGGCGGCATCAATATCAGCAGTGTTTACTCCTCGGGCTCGGCCACCAAGCGCCCGCGCAATGCTGCGGTCAACACCGTTGCCTGGCGCGATACCGACCTGCAGATCGAGGGCCCGGTGGTCGCCGAGTTGCAGAAGCTGTTCATCGAAACCTGGGAAAAGCAACAGGGCAAAGCGCTGGCCGCGAAAGCCTATTTCCCGGCCCTGAAAGTCCGGGGAAAAGACATCGTGCGTGCCATCGGCAGCACGCCCGACGATCCCTACAGCCTGATCTACCTGACACTGCTCTCAGCAATCGGCAATGCCGAAAAACAGATACAACTCACCAATGCCTATTTCGTCCCTGATCCGCAACTCCTCAAGGCCCTGAGCGACGCCGCCGGGCGGGGTGTTGAGGTCAAACTTATTTTGCCCAGCCACTCCGATTCTGAAATTGTCTTTCATGCCGGGCGCTCGCACTACGCCGCGCTGCTGAAAGCCGGCGTCAAAATCTACGAACGCCAGGGCGCGCTGTTGCACTCGAAAACTGCGCTGATCGATGGTGTCTGGTCCTGCGTCGGCTCAACCAACCTTGATTGGCGCAGCTTTCTCGATAACGATGAAGTGAATGCGGTCATCCTCGGGCGCGAGTTTGCCCAACAAATGCAGGGCATGATTGACCGAGATCTCGCTGCTTCGGTGGCGATTGATTTACCGGGCTGGGAAAATCGTTCGCTGCTCTTCCGCGCCAAGGAATGGGGCGCCCGGCTGTTTCAGCGGCTGCTCTAAGTGCGCTCGCGCACCGTCGCGGCAAATCGTTCTCGATAAGCTAAAAACTGGTAATCAAGGGACAGATCAAGATGAATTCAGCGATAAAAACCTTCCCGATTGTTTGCATCGGCGGTTCAGCCGGCGGCCTGGATGCCTACATTCGGCTGTTGGAAAATCTGCCAGCTGACATGGGTGTGGCGATTGTCATCGTCAATCACATCACCATCATGCCGACGCAACTCCATACCGTGCTGCCACGCTTCACAACGATGCCAGTGGAACTGATCTCCGAAAATTTAGAGATCGTGCCCAACCGGATTTACATCATCCCGGCTAATCGGGATCTGCACCTCGAGGATGGCGAGTTTCAACTCAGGCCCATCTCGAAACCGCGAGGCTGGCCGGATGTCATCACGGTTTTCCTACGTTCGCTAACCCGTTATTGGGACGGCAAGCTGATTGCCGTGATTGTCTCCGGCTACGACGGTGACGGGGCCGCCGCCTTGTGCGGCATACAGGAAGTGGGCGGCATCACCATCGCGCAGAAGTTGAGTACCGCCGTCCAGCCTGATATGCCGGAGAGCGCCATTGAGAGTGGCTGCATCGACTTCATCTTGTCGCCGGAAGATATCGCCAAGGAAATTATCCGCATTGCCCAACGGGATAATCAAGCCTAAAAGCCTGAGTCAGAACCCTCAAGGCCGCTGAATCAGGCAGTGCGTTGCTTTTCAAAGCTTTTACGAACGATTGGCAAAATCGAATTGCTCAGGATCAACGCGTGTGACCAGATAAGCAAAATCTCACAATATATCAAAAAAGTCGTATTTGACATTGCTACGCAAAGCATCAAAGCCTATCCTGAACGTGTAATTTTTCTTCGACACACCAACCGGTTGTCCGTAAATGCCAGCAGATCGCCAGCAGCTGATTCAATCGCTATTTGATGCCTACATCGAGATGTACGCATTACGTGACGACCGTTTGACGGCGTGTTTTAGTGAAAGCTTCAGCGGTTACACGGGCGGTGGTGATTTCCTCGTCAAGGACCGTGAGGCTTGGGTAAAGATTACCCGGCAGGATTTCTCCCAGGTCACTGAGCCTATCCGCATCGAAATGCTGGACCTCTCGATGCAGGATCTCAGTGAGGATGTTGTCCTGGTGACTGCCCTTTTCCATATTCATTTACCGACCAACGATCAGATTCTTTCCAGTGAAACGGCGCGCCTGGTGCTGGTTTTTCGGTGTGAAGGCGAGGACTGGAAGATTGTGCATAGTGGTATTTCCATCCCTTATCACCTTGTTCAAGCCGGTGAGGTCTACCCGCTCAAGGGTTTGCAGGAACGCAACGAGCGGCTCGAAGCACTGGTTGATAAGCGGACACGGGAGCTGGAGGCGCTCAATAACAAGCTGGAGCAGTTGAGCAATACGGACGGTCTGACCGGCATTGCAAACCGTCGCAGCCTGGATCGCATCCTTGCGCTGGAATGGAACCGTGCCCAGCGGGCGGGTACGCCGCTCGCCTTGGTCATGCTGGACGTCGATAGCTTCAAGCATTTCAATGACCACTATGGTCATCTGGCCGGTGACGACTGTCTGCGTGCCCTGGCTCAGGCCTTGGGCAAGGCCGACCGGCGTGCTGGCGAACTGGTGGCGCGTTTTGGGGGCGAGGAATTTGTGGTTTTGTTACCGGATACAACCTTGTCCGAAGCGCTGGAGGCCGCTCAGCGTATGCAGCATGAAGTCTGGTCGCTGGCCATACCGCATGCAGAAACCACCCCCGGCATTGTCACGTTCAGCCTTGGCGTGGCTAGTCTGGTACCCGCCAGAGAGCATCTCCCGGAAGAGCTGGTTCGTCAGGCCGACACAGCGCTCTACCGAGCCAAAGCCGCCGGGCGAAATTGCATAAGCGCGGCGGTAAGTTAAGCCGGCGCGTTTGTATTGCTGGCGGTTTCGTCTGTTAGCGGCCAGCCTGATCTGATTTGGGCTGACCCTAAATCCTGCTCAATAACAACAGAATAACAAGGATGACAACGATCAGACCGATGCCGCCGCTGGGGCCGTACCCCCAACTCCGGCTATGTGGCCAGCTGGGAATTGCGCCGATCAGCATCAAAATCAGGACGATCAGCAGTATGGTTCCTAATGACATTTGTATGCTTCTGGTGCTGGCTATTCTTTGCCCGGTTAAGCAGCGAAGACATTCGATTTGCGTATCTCCAGATCCACGCTAATGAGGATACGCAGCCGCCAAAAATCCTCTGTACGTCAGCACATAGACCAGGCCAAACCGGGTGGATAAGCTGTCTCTTATTCTGGGTAATTCTCCGAATTAGGCGAGTTAAATCAGTGTTGGAGAGTGCATTTAAATGGCGGTCAATCCCTCGCACGAACATCGATGTCCAGTCTGTAATGGCCCGACTTATCGTGTCGCGCGGCGCTTTATAAGCTTTTTAGCCTGTTTTTTCTGGTTCACCGCTACCGTTGCCGTTCAATGCGTTGTGGCTGGGAAGGTAATTTCCGCGAAGAGCGGGAATAGGTATAAAGCGTGATTTTTTGCTGTTTGGATTTGTCGGGCAATCGCCGAAAGCTAAACCATTTCATTGGTAAATTGCTTGGCGACAAAAGACCAGATCATGCTCGAGGCACTCGGACCTTTGGGATCGCTGAAGTCGCGCCCCGCTGCGCCGCCGCTCCAGGCGTGGCCGAGTCGATCTATCTCGCAGAGCGTGGCAACAAGTTGGCCACGGATTTTGTAATCCGTGATGTTTGCCGCGTAGCGTTCACCGCGCTGAACGACGCGGGTTTTGCCCGGTTTGGCCCCGGCTTGAGCCGCCCACACGCCGGCTGCCTGATGGCCATTGGATGAAGCAACGACATGGTCGGAACTGCCCTGGATGACCAGCAGGCCCGGTAGCCGTGTTCCGGCGGGTGATGCGGCCAGTGGCGCGCCCGCTCGGCGTCCGCGCATAGCACCTAACGCGGTGGCCGATGAGTGGGCAACGCCCGGGCCAACCCCCGAATGCATCGCGACTGCACAAAAACGTTGGGGATGGCGCGTCGCGAGCAGCGCTGCCAGGCCGGCGCCGGCCGAAAAGCCGGCGATGGCGATGCGTTGTTGATTGACCGGGTGTTGCAGGCAAACCTGCGTGATCATCGCGTCAATCGCTCCGGCTTCGCCCTGGGCGCGGCCGGAGCGGGTGTCGTACCAGTTCCAGCAACCCAGCGGATTGGCCAGTCTGTCTTGCTCGGGATAGAGCACCATGAAGCGCTCACGGGTGGCGAGTTTGTTCATTTGGCTACTCGCCGAAATTTTTTCGGCATCCTGCGAACAACCATGCAGCAGCACCAGCAACGGCAGGCGTTCGGCCCGCGTAACGCCGGATGGCTTGAACAGTCGAAAACGCCGGGGGCCGGCGGTGCCGACGGCTATGCCGGTGATCCAGTTTGGCCCCGAGGCGGGCGCACGTTTTTCCGGCTTGCTCTTGATCGGGCGGGGTCTGGCGGCGATGCGTTTTTTGGGGCTGGGCGCTGGTCTTAAACTTTGCTTGATCGCCTTGGTGCCAGCGCGAACAGCCGTCCGCGTCATGGTGGTCATGAGACGTTGCATTGATCGGCTGAAAGGGTTTTTTGTTGAGCGTCTGGCCATGTCTCTCGATATTCAAGGGGGAGTGCGGAAAATGAGTGTGTGCGGCTTTTCTATCGGGCAGCGAGGTGCGCCGGAATCTTCGTGGCGTGTCGCCTGTTTCGACGGAGGCTAGTGCTTTATCCTGAAAAGATATGTTCGGTAACCCACAAAACCTTGCTAAGTCTTTGTTCTGAATGAAACGGGCGCTATAACTTCGCGCGGATTCAGGTGGCTATGCCAGTTGCAAAAGTCGTGCTGGCAGGAAGCAGGGGCGATTTGTTGTTTGGCCTGTGTTCAAGTCGAGCCATGGGATAATCCGCGCTTTTTTCGGGGCAGGCATGGCACTCAAAGCGACTATTTTCAAGGCTGATTTACAGGTTGCCGACCTTGATCGCGGGCATTTTGCCGATTACGCCCTGACTATTGCCCGCCACCCTTCGGAAACTGATGAGCGGATGATGGTTCGCCTGCTGGCTTTTGCCCTTTACGCCAGTGAGGATCTCAGTTTCGGTAAGGGAATTTCGACTGATGACGAAGCGGCGCTTTGGGAGATTGATCCATCCGGTGTCATCCGCCTATGGATCGAGCTGGGTTTGCCCGACGAAACACGGCTCCGCAAGGCGAGTCACAAGGCGGATCGTGCGGCGCTGATTACCTACGGCGGGCGTGGCGTTGACGTCTGGTGGCGGACGAACGCCGAGGCGCTGAAGCGTTTTGAAAATCTGGAAGTGTGGCAAATCACACCCGAAGATGGCACCGCGCTGGCCGGCCTGGCCGAGCGGAAAATGAAATTTTCCTGCACGCTGCAAGAAGGCACGGTCTATTTTGAAGGGCTGGAATTACACCCGGTCAAGCTTCAGTGACGGATAAGCTTCCACAGCATTTCAACGCCTGAAACGATCAGGTCGCCAATTTCCACGTTTTCCAGTGAGGTGCTTTTCTTTTCCCGCTGCCAGCGCGAGTGTTCTTTTTCCCGCATGACGATGGCGTCGGCCAGTGCTTCCATGTTCGGTGTCTGGCGTTTTACTTCAGCCTGCTGATAACGGGCCAGCGCCTGCTCGACCGCTTCGGGGTCGAGGATGGCAATCGGCGAGCGGCAATGGCCGCAGGCATGGTCGCGGCGAATATCGATCGGCGCGCCGCAACCGGTGCAATGCACGACGCCGATGCGAACGCTCAATTCGCCGATCTCGGCTGCGGTCAACTGCCGAATAAAGCCTTTTTCGATCATGAACTGAGCGAAGGTGGTAAACCGCCCGTGCTTCTGCAGGCAGCGATGGTAGTTGAAGCGGCCGCCAGCCTTGGCCAGATCGAGGCCGTGCAGCAATTTTTCGTTGCAGCGCG
>JAUYQT010000424.1 GCA_030697085.1 Azonexus sp.
GCTTAACATTTAGAAAGTTGTTTTTTCTAATTCTTTTTTTTAGTGCACCGCCAATATTAGCTAATAATTTAATTGTTGAGGGCAGCGCACCTATAATCAATGGAGATGTTGGGCAGGCTCGTGAATTAGCTATGCGCCGAGCTATATCCAGAGCAAGTGAGCAAAAAAGCGCTAATGTCAGTTCAAATTCCGTAGTTCGAAATAATGTAGTTTACGAGACAGTGCAACTCAGGACAGCCGCGTGCGCAGAGAATGTCGAACAGGTTTCTGAGAGAGTGAATGGTAACGAATTAACCGTTGTAATGAAAGTGACGATACGTGAGGGAACGGATTGCCTGCCTTCATGTCGGGGGGCGTACACAAATCGAGTAGTAGTGACTGGTTTTGCAATGGAGTTCCCGGAACAAAAGCTTGACTCGGAACCGTCGCGATTAAGTCAAATGACTGCAATTGAGCTCTCTAGAAAGCTCAGAAAACGTAGTCGTCTATTAACTGATTTTAACAGCAGAGTTTTCCCGTATGTCAGCCCCTCAAGAGCCCCAGAGCCTTATTTAACTTCAACTGATACTGAAACCCGATTTTCCGCATTATCGAAGAGTTTCAGAGCACAGTACGTCCTTGCGGGCGTTTACCGTGATTTTACATTAAAGGGTCCTTATTGGTTTCCAAACTCGCGTCGAATCGAAATCGAAGCATTTATTCACGACGCTATAAACGGTGAGGTTATTGCGAGACGTAGCTTTTCTCAAGAGGCATTTGGATCAGTTTTAATAAAGTCGAGCCCTGCAATTGGTACAGAAGAATTTTATCAAGGCGATCTTGGTAAAGTATGGGGCAGTATTCTTGAAGATATTGCGGCTTGGACAGAATTGCAAGCGGCCTGCTTGCCATTTAGTTCAAGAGTAATTAAGGTTTCAGGTAAGGAAATTCATATTGACAGTGGGGCAGAATCAGGACTATCCGCTGGTGACACGTTAAATCTGCACAATTGGAAAGAACCACCCATCTATGGCATGAATGGACTTCTTCTTGGTAAAGAAAAACGGATAAGCGCAACCGCGAGTATCCGTGCTGTATATCCCAGATTTTCGGTTATTGAAATTAGTAATTTTCCCGCTGGATTACAAGTTAAACCGGGAGATATTCTTTATGCACAATAAGTAATCACGCATAACGAATATGGAACTTGCTGCCGAATCCTGCCAGAAGCGTCCGAACCTCCTGAACCAAGGTGTCCCTGGTTCAGGAGGTGAAGGTGCGCCAATGGTATTTGGCATGCTTCCAGAGGATTTCGATGGTATGGAAAGGGGTCTGACCCCTTTTTAGACTACCGCCAGCCAGGTGGGTGAATGGCGGGAAATGCTGGCCGATTGCCAGCAGGTCAGCGTCAACAAGTCGCCCCGCCAGTTCGACCGGCGACAAGGCCGCTCGAGTTGGGTCGACTATCTGCAACAGATCGGCCTGCCGGCTT
>JAUYQT010000479.1 GCA_030697085.1 Azonexus sp.
ATTCTGGCACTGGCGATCAAGAAACTGACTGAGGCCGGTTATGTTTTCATTGGTATGGATCACTTCGCCAAACCCGATGACGAGTTGGCCGTTGCCCAGCGCCAAGGTCGGTTGCATCGTAATTTTCAGGGTTATTCAACCTATGCCGATTGCGACATGCTCTCGTTTGGTATCTCGTCGATCAGCAAGGTGGGGCCGACCTATAACCAGAACGTCAAAACACTCGACGAATACTATGATCGGCTTGATGCCCAGATACTGCCGGTCTTTCGCGGTATTGAGCTGAATGCCGACGATATTTTGCGGCGCTCGATCATTCAGGCGCTGATGTGTCATTTTGAGCTTTCTATCGAGAGCATTGAAAGCGCGCACCTGATTGATTTCCACAAGTATTTCGCTGAAGAGCTGGGTGATCTGAAGGAAATGGAAGAAGCGGGGCTACTCAAGGTTGACCGCGAGTGGATCACCGTATTGCCGCCGGGACGGATGCTGGTTCGCGTCATTACCATGGCATTCGACCGTTATTTGCGCGCCGATCGCCAACGAAAACGCTACTCCAAGGTGATTTGAGCGTCGTGCATCTGGTGAGGCGTGCGGGTTAAACTGCACGCCTCTTTCTATTTGTCTCTCCGATGCCTGATTCCGGCTTTTTCGCTCTTTTCCTCGTTGGTCTGCTCGGTGGCACTCATTGCGTCGGTATGTGTGGTGGCATTGTCGGTGCGCTTTCGATGGGCGCGCCGGCCCGCTGGTCGATGCTGCTGGCTTATAACGCCGGGCGTATATTTTCCTATTCTGCCGCTGGTGCCATTGCTGGTGCGCTCGGTGCGGCCAGTCTTGGCCTTGAGGGCCAGGTGCCGGCTCGGCTGATCCTCTATTTTTTCGCTAATCTGATGCTCGTCGCGCTGGGTTTGTACTTGCTTGGTGTGACTCGGGCGCTGGCATTTACTGAGCGAGCAGGGCAAAACCTGTGGCGTGTTCTCCAACCGATGACCAAACGCTTTTTGCCTGCTCGTCGCGTTGGTCAGGCATTTCCACTCGGTTTGCTCTGGGGCTGGCTACCCTGTGGCCTCGTTTATAGCGCTTTGGCGAGTTCGCTCAGCGCCGGTTCGGCAGAGCGGGGAGGCTTGATGATGCTGGCTTTTGGTCTTGGCACCTTGCCCAATTTACTGCTCGCCGGCATTGTGCTGGCGCGCCTGAATGAATTTGTTCGTCGCCCAGCGGTCCGACTATTTTCCGGCTTGTTGGTGCTTGGTTTTGGCTTGTATGGTTTGATCGGCTTGCTGCGCCTGATCGGCTGGATTTGAATTAGGGAACTGCGATGAAAATTTTATTGCCGGTTGATGGTTCCGGTTGTGCGTTGCGTGCGGTTGAACATTTGATTGTTCACGGCAACTGGTTCCGCGATGTCTCCGAAGTCCACTTGCTGCATGTCCATGCACCGATTCCGATAGGTC
>JAUYQT010000559.1 GCA_030697085.1 Azonexus sp.
GAATTTGAGTCACACCCATTGCACTACGAATATGTACTGCTAAAAGGTAACCAAATCCCCCAAAACAACCCGACGAATCCAAAATATCGTTTATTCATCTGGCTCTGGCAGCGCTTTCCCATACCCCTCGCCAATGCACTCGGGCCTATGATCGTGCGAAACCTTGGTTAGCAATGACGAACATTCATTTTCTTGTTCATCACTTCTTATCCATCCCGAATCCGTCATCGCTATCGGCCAGGCCGCCCGCGCCTGCATCGTCGCCCGTTACAGTTGGGAAGCGCACATGAGCCATATTGACCGTTACCTCCCCATGCCCGCCACCGGCCAAGCCACATGACAACCACCGCCACGCCGCTCACGCCCTCCTGGCGCCAAGCCCTCCCACTACTTATCGTGTTACTGGGCTGGATACTCTTTTGGTACCGGGATACCGCAGTTGCCATGGTTAATATGTGGCTAAGCTCAGAAACCTTTACGCATGCATTTATTGTCCCGCCCATCACCCTCTGGCTTATCTGGCGGCAACGCAGCCTGGTCCTTGCAGCCCAACCCAAAACATCTCTACTTCTTGCCATTCCCGTCGCACTGACTACTTTTTTATGGCTGCTCGGCGAGCTGACCGCGGTCAATGCGCTTACCCAATTTGCTTTAGTAGCAACGCTAGTACTCGCCATCATGGCCTTGCTCGGTATCGAAGTCAGCAAACGCATCGCCTTCCCGCTTGCCTTCCTGTTCTTCGCCGTCCCTATTGGCGATTTCATGTTGCCCAAACTGATGGAATGGACCGCTGCCTTTACCGTGCTCGCCCTGCGTGCCAGTGGCATACCGGTCTACCAGGAAGGTCTGCAATTCATCATTCCAAGCGGCAACTGGTCAGTTGTCGAAGCCTGCAGCGGCATCCGCTACATCATCGCCTCCGTCACTGTCGGTACGCTTTTCGCTTACCTCAACTATGTCTCACTCAAGCGGCGCCTGATCTTCATCGGCCTCTCGATAATCGTCCCGGTCATTGCCAACTGGCTACGCGCCTACATAATCGTCATGTTGGGCCATCTCTCCAGCAATAAACTGGCGGCAGGGGTCGACCACCTGATCTACGGCTGGCTATTTTTTGGCTTGGTCATCATGATGATGTTTTTTATCGGCTCTCGGTGGAGCGAAGCTGAGCCCGAAGCCCCTCCTGCCACACCGCAAGCACCCACCAAATCATCCCTCAATGCATGGCTGGCGAGTGCCGGCATTGCGCTAATTGCGGCGCTCGGCCCACTCGCCTTCGTTGCCATAGACCACGCAGATCAAGCCACCCCCCCCAAGCTCGTTCATTTTTCACCCTCAGGAAGCTGGAGCGAAACCCAAGCCTTCGCCAGTTGGAAACCCATCTACGCCACCGCCCCCGCTGAAATCCAAAAGAGTTTTAGCAACGGCAGCAACTCGGTTGGCCTCTACATCGCCTACTACCGCAATCAAGACTACCAACAAAAACTAGTCACCTCCACCAACAGCCTCGCCAGCAGCAGCGACCACATCTGGTCCGTCACCGCCCAGGGCCAAACACCTGTCAACCAGGCCAACCTCCCGACCAAACTTCGTACCGCCCAGCTCCTTGGCAAAGACACCCAGCCGGAAACCCGCCTGCTCGTCTGGCAGTGGTACTGGATCAACGGCAAACTCACCACTTCGGACATTGAAGCCAAGCTCTACACGGCCCTTTCACGGCTACGCGGCAATGGCGATGACTCCGCTACCGTCATGCTCTACACGCAATTCGAGCAAATCGGCGACCCGCTAGCCACCCTCCAGGCATTTGCTGCGGTCAACGCGGAAAACATTACAAAAATGCTCCAACAAACACGCGATACCCGATAGCCATGTGCGGTATATCCGGCCTTTTCGACACCCGCAGCCAACGCGACTATCCGCGTGATCTCATCGAGCGCGTCAACAATATCCAATCCCATCGCGGCCCCGACGAAGCCGGCATTCACCTCGAACCCGGCATCGCCCTTGGCCACCGCCGGCTCTCCATCATCGACCTGGCCAGCGGGCAACAGCCACTCAGCAACGAAGACGCCTCAGTTTGGGTTGTTTTCAACGGTGAAATTTACAACTACCAGCAACTCGTCCCTGAACTCCAGGCACTCGGCCACACCTTCCGCACCCGCAGCGATACCGAAGTCATCGTGCACGCCTGGGAAACCTGGGGCGAAGCCTGTGTGGAACGATTCCGCGGCATGTTCGCGTTCGCCATCTGGGACCGCAACCAGCAAACCCTATTTCTCGCCCGGGACCGCATGGGCGTCAAACCCCTGCACTACGCGCTACTCGATGACGGCAGCTTCATCTTCGGCTCAGAACTCAAAGTCGTCACCGCCCACCCCGCATTCCGCCGCGAAATAGACCCATGCGCCGTTGAAGAATACTTCGCGCTCGGCTATGTTGCCGACCCCCGCTGCATCTACACCACCGCCAAAAAGCTCCCCCCCGCCCACACCCTCACCCTGCGCCGGGGCGAAACCAACGTACAGCCCAAACCCTATTGGGACGTCAAATTCACGCTCGACAATCCGATCAGCACTACCGACGCGCTCGAAGAGCTACAAAGCCGGCTGAAAGAGTCCGTCCAACTGCGCATGATCTCCGAAGTACCACTTGGCGCCTTCCTCTCCGGTGGCGTTGATTCCAGCGCCGTTGTCGCCATGATGGCCAGCGTCTCCAGAACACCCGTCACCACCTGCGCCATCGGTTTCAAAGACCCGAAATTCAACGAATCCGATTTCGCCAAACTCGTCGCCGACCGCTACCAAACCCAACACACGCTGGATATTGTCGACAGTGATGACTTCGACCTCATCGACCACCTCGCCTGGCTCTACGACGAACCCTACGCCGACAGCTCCGCTATCCCCACCTACCGCGTTTGCCAACTCGCCCGCCAGCACGTCACCGTTGCACTATCGGGCGATGGTGGCGACGAAACCTTTGGCGGCTACCGTCGCTACAAGCTGCACCTGCTCGAAGAAAAAGCCCGCAATAGCCTGCCCATTGCACTGCGCCGTCCAATTTTTGGCACCCTCGGTCGCCTCTACCCCAAAGCCGACTGGGCGCCGCGCCCACTCCGCGCCAAAACCACCTTCCAGGCCCTTGCCTTCGATTCAGTCGAAGCCTACCTGCACACCATCTCGCTTCAGCGCGCCGACGAACGCGATCGTCTCTACTCACCCGAATTCAAACGCCAACTCAACGGCTACAGCGCACTCGACGTTTTCCGCCGGCACGCCGCCAATGCGCAAACGGATGACCCGCTGGCCCTCATTCAATACCTCGACTACAAAACCTGGCTTGTTGGCGACATCAACACCAAAGTCGACCGCGCCAGCATGGCCCACTCGCTCGAAGTGCGCGAACCCCTGATGGATCACCAGCTCGTCGAATGGCTCGCCACCCTCCCCACTTCCCTAAAAATCAAGGGACAAGAAGGCAAATGGCTACTCAAAAAAGCCATGGAACCACACCTGCCCGACGAAGTGCTCTACCGCCCCAAAATGGGCTTCTCAGTACCGCTCGCCGCCTGGCTGCGCGGGCCGCTCGCCGAACGGGCCAGAAAAGCCATTCTCGGCCCACGCCTCGCCGAAACCGGCTACTTCAACCCGAAAACCCTACGCTTCATGCTCGAAAAACACCAAAGCGGCCAACGCGATTTCTCCGCACCACTCTGGTCACTGCTCATGTTTGAAGCCTTCCTCAAAAATGCCAGCTGATCAAACATCAAACAATCGAGAAAAAAGCTGGCGAACCCACACCGAACCACAAAATAATGACTTGCTGCGGATTACCCCGGAGCGGGCACAGAATGCATTATGGAAAATATAGCCCCCCGCCGCCGCATCATCCACGTCGTCCATAGCTTCTCCATCGGGGGTCTCGAAAACGTCATCGTTCAACTCATCAACCGCTTGCCGGCTGACAAATACGAGCACATCGTCCTCTCACTCACCACCATCAGCGACTTCAAAAACCGCATCGAGCGGCCCGACGTTCAATTCATCGCCCTCGACAAACAACCCGGCCACGCCATCCCGCTTTACCCCAAAATCTACCGCCTGCTCCGCCAACTCAAGCCAGACGTTCTGCACACCTGCAACCTTGCCGCTCTTGAACTCGTCCCACTCGGCTGGCTAGCCCGCGTCCCCCTGCGCATCCATGCCGAACACGGCTGGGACGCCCATGACCCCAACGGTACCAATCCACGCTACATCAAAGTCCGCAAGCTCTACAAACCCTTCGTCAGCCACTACATCAGCGTATCTCAAGACCTCGACAACTACCTCGCCAAAGCCATCGGCATTCCCCCTCAGCGCCGCTCGCTGATCGCCAACGGCGTCGACACCGACCGCTTCTGCCCTGCCGAAGGCAGCCCAGTAAACGTCGAAGGCTGCCCCTTCCAAGCCGGAAAACACTGGCTACTGGGCACCGTTGGCCGGCTGCAAACCGTCAAAAATCAACCCTACCTCGCCCGCGCCTTCGTCCACCTGCTGCAGCAACACCCCGAAGCCGCCGAACGCATGCGCCTGATCATCATCGGCGAAGGCCCATTGCGCGCTGAAGTCGAGCGCATTTTGCAAGAAGGCAACGCCAGCCAATACGCCTGGCTTCCCGGCCCTCGCGACGACATTCCAGAAATAATGCGTATGCTTGACTGCTTCACCCTGCCCTCCCAAGCAGAAGGCACCTCCTGC
Organism: Azonexus sp.; assembly: GCA_030697085.1. Taxonomy (GTDB): domain Bacteria; phylum Pseudomonadota; class Gammaproteobacteria; order Burkholderiales; family Rhodocyclaceae; genus Azonexus. The sequence continues at coordinate 4,740 of JAUYQT010000559.1, forward strand.
ACCCTGCAAGAAGCCATGGCCAGCGGGCTGCACTGCATTGCCACCGCCGTGGGTGGCAACCCCGCACTGGTTGAAGAAAACCACACCGGCCACCTCGTTCCGCCCGATGACGAAAACGCCTACGCCGAAGCGCTCTGGCATGCCTTCACTCATCCGGAACAAACCACCGCGCAAGGCCAGGCAGCCCGGCAACGCGCCCTAAAAAACTTCGCGCTCAGTAGCATGACCAAACGCTACGAACAAATCTTTTAACCTTGAAACCTCAGGAAGCCAAGGTCATTGGCGTGTTTGGCTGAAATAGCCGGCAACATCAATCCGTAAAAAATGCCGGCACGACCTGATCGCCAGATTTCTGGGGAAGCCGAGCACTGTTGTTAACACATCACTCAACTTGACACCGAATCCGAATCTATCCAGACAAGGCAAAAGCGGATTCACTCTGCCAAGCAACGCCACAATTCCGCATAACCACCAGTGAACGCCACAACAGGATTTTGAGCGCATTTTCGCAGTTGACCGCAACAATCGAATTGCATGCGAACCCCAGCCGGAAATTTGTCACACCTTGCTCGCACCTCCTGTGGTTCAATTGCAAATTGCATACAACACAGGCAAAACACCCACCAATGGCGCTCACCGAAAAACAAATTAGCGAAAATTTCACCCTCGCAAAATTCCTCGCCATTATTCTCGTCTCCACCGGCCACTACTTCGAAGGATCTCTGCTTTGGGCTCCCGTAACCGTTGGCCTCTTCATATTTGCCTTCGCCTCCGGCTACTTCACATCCATCAAGCACCACAGCCAACTGCCAGTAAAAACATTCTGGATCGCGAAGATCAAGCGCCTTGGGCCACCGCTAATCATCATCAACCTCTTTCTTGCCGCACTATTCCTGATACAAGGGCGCGAAGGCATCTGGCATCCGCACACCCTGCTCGGTATCACAGGGCTCACCGGCCTGCTCAACTGGCAAGGCATAAACAACCACAGCCCATTCGGTGCCGGCCTATGGTTCATGACCGTACTACTAATCTTCTACCTGATCTACCCACTACTCGCAAAATCCCTAAAAACCACTCAAAACGCGCTCACATTCTTGGCAATCAGCGCCGTAATATCGACACTCGGCCATATATACGCCACACCGCCCTACATGCTCTGGCCCACCGTGTTTGGCTTTTGTCTTGGCACAATAAGTGGGCAGCTAAACTGGCAACCCAAGTCCAGCTTATCAATTGCACTCGGCGCACTCGCTATTACTCTCATGCTTGCGCTCAACGCAGCAGGCATCAAACAGCTCAACCTGCTCGCCATCATCGCAACCGCTATTGCCAGCGTTGCCTTCCTGCTCAGCGTCCCGCTAAAACCACCAATAAACCGCCTGGCCCTGCTCAGCGGCAGCATTCTGGAAATCTATTTTATTCACGGCTACCTGTTTATCCGGCCGCAAGGCTGGCCCAGCTGGTTAAGTTACCTAATGTCGATGGCAATAATCCTGCTCGCTGCCATCACACTTAACCTCTTGGCACAGAAAATTCCCCGGCAGCTCAGCCCCCAGCTGCAACTGTGAAATACGCCCGAGGCATTAGCCACGAAATAACCCAAGATGCTGCAAATAAACAATTTTCGGAGATCCGCATGCTCAACCGACTTAAATCTGCCCTCTTCGGCAATAGCAAAACCGTACTGACAAAACTCGCGCTAGCTGAGCAACAGATCGACCAGAAAGGTTTGCCACATTCCATACCACCTGGCAGAACAGAAACCATCAAGACTGCCCTCGCCTGGCTCTGTGCAGCCCAAGACCATTCTGCTTCAGCCGATGGCGGCGTCGCCCGCGACTACAGCCTGATCAAGGGCTGGGCAACTTCGTATCCTGAAACTACCGGCTACATCATTCCCAGCATCATCGAGCTTGCAAAGCGCAGCGCCAATGAAGAATTACATTTGCGTGCGCGCCGCATGCTCGACTGGTGTGTTGCGATTCAATTCCCTGAAGGAGGCTTTCAAGGTGGCAAAATCGACGCAACACCTAAGGTGCCTGTCACCTTCAATACTGGGCAAATCCTACTCGGCCTGAGCGCTGGCGCACACGAGTACGCTGATCCGAGCTACATCCAGGCCATGCATAAAGCTGCCGCCTGGCTGCGCGACGATCTCGAGGCAGATGGCTGCTGGCGTAAGCACCCCACGCCATTTGCCGCACCGGGTGAAAAAGCCTACGAAACCCATGTCGCCTGGGGACTATTTGAAGCTGAACGTGTTGCCCCCGGCAATGGCTCCGGCGAAGCCGGTCTGCGTCAAGTGGACTGGGCACTTACCAAACAAGCCGCGAATGGATGGTTCGCCTCCAATTGTCTGACTAATCCCAACGCACCACTCACCCACACTATCGGCTATGTGCTGCGTGGCGTCATCGAAGGCTACCGGCTTTCGCAACGACCAGACCTTCTCGCTGCCGCCATCAAGACCACTGAAGGCTTACTGCCAGCAATTGAAGCCGATGGCCGCTTGCCTGGTCGTCTCGATTCAAACTGGAAAGGCGCAGCCAACTACGTTTGTCTGACTGGCGCGGCCCAAATCGCCCATTGCCTATTTCTTCTATACAAAGAAACCAACAAACAACACTACCTCGATGCAGGACAAAAACTTACCGCCTACGTCCGGCGCACAGTGCGCTTAGACGGCCCGGAAAACCAACTCGGTGGTATCAAAGGTTCATTCCCTATCAACGGCGATTATGGCCAGTGGGAATACCTGAACTGGGCGGCCAAGTTCTTTATTGACGCCAACCTGATTGAGATGGACATCCTAGGAGAACATTATGCTTAATGGACTCAAGCAAGCCGTCAAAAGCGTCATCCACAAAGTCGAACAAAAACGCCGTGAAGAAGAACTCAAACAAACGCAGCCGCACGTCACCAGCGGTCAGATCACTGAAGACCTGCACAAAATGGGTATCCAAAAAGGTGACATTCTTTTCATCCATTCCTCACTGAAAAGCCTGGGCTATGTCGATGGCGGCCCAACAGCCGTCATCCAGGGATTGCTCGATGCAGTCGGGCCAGACGGAACATTACTATTGCCTACCTACTACATGCCAGGAGGCTCCATTCTTGGCACCTGCCAATTAGAGGGCTACGTTTTTGACCCGCGCATCCACGGCACCAACATGGGTGCAATGCCAGAAGCTTTTTTGCGTTTTTCTGGCGTTCACCGCAGCATTCACCCTACTCACTCGGTTTCTGCCATTGGAAAACACGCCAAATACCTGACTGAAGCTCACCACCTGGCTCCTTCAGTATTCGGCAAAGGATCACCCTGGCAACGGTTTCACGAACTGAATGGAAAAGTACTAGGCATTGGCATTTCAATGGGACCAGTCACTTTTTATCATCTGCTGGAAGACACGCTAGGCGAAAAATTCCCGGTCAAGGTTTGGGAAGACGAACCCTACCGAATCCCTTGTAAAGGCTGGAATGATGAGGACTATCTGGTTCCCGTTCGTCCATACCGGCCAGAAGTAACACCCAACCGGATTGACCACAAGTCGCGGGAAGATTTGCGACAGTTCATATGGGACGATTTCTCCCAAGAGGGGATTCTTATCTCAGGAAGTGTTTGTAGTGCCAAATCCTGGTTTGTTCACGCCGATAGATTTTTAGACCGCCTGCGGTCTCTGGCAGAACGGAATATCACCATATATTCAGATGCAGAGCACCTGTCTAGCAACTCAAAGAACTAAGCAACATCATGATTATTTTTGTCGGTGAAATCAGCCTGGTTGGCGCTCCAGTAGCAAACGTACAACCATCAGAAGTGATTAAAAATGGAGTCTGGAAGACATTTACTGCACACAATGCCAGTATTCATGTCTGTGACTTTTCTCCACTAAAGGACACCATTCTCGAAACTGAAGATATTGCATTAGCGACTTCAGGTCAGCCGGTCATTGAGCAAGTTGCAACAGAAAAAAATGCACAACTGCGATACATCGCCGACGCCTTAGCACATGACAAGGTAGATTTATTAAATAGTGCCAACGGCGTGTTCTGCGGTTTCATGCTGGAAAAAACCAGTGGAACATTGAAGCTATTTACAGATTACCTTGGCCTACGTCAGATCTACCTGTACCACGCCAAAGACCGCTTGATATTCTCGAATGCCTACTGGCTCATCAAATCGAGTATCAACGAAGACTTAACACTAAACATAGATGGCATCGTCGAACTAGGGACGTTAGGGCACGCACTCGCCAATCGAACTCAGTTCAACGAAATTGAACTCCTGCCACCCGGTGAAGTAATGATCATCGGCCCACAAGGCAAAATTGAAAATCATCAGTATTTCGACCTGACCAAGACTCCTCCAAGCACAATTTCTGAAAATGAAGCAGTAATTGAGCTTTATGAAATATTAATGAAGTCAGTCAAAGAGCGATGCGCCTCGGCCAACAAAGCCTTCGGCTTTTTATCGGGCGGGATGGATTCACGCTTACTAGTTCACACCCTGAAATCCTTGGGCATTGAAATGTTCACCGCAAATTTTGCACCGTTAGAGACCCGTGACAGGGTCTTTGGCGAAATGGCGGCACACGCAATAGACGTACATCATTTTCAGCATCCAAACGGAACCCTGTTGGGTGACGTTCTCATTGATACAGTCGAAGCCTGGCAAGCAAGCAACAGCGATCACAATTTCTTCTCCGAATCACCTTATATATGGTCGGGTGATGGAGGGAGCGTCGGCTTAGGGCACGTATATCTAACCGATGCCATAGAAGAACTAGCGGCAAGTGGCAACTTTGCAAGTTGCGCAGAAATGTGGATAAAGTCAAACAATCGAAATATTCCCCAGCGAATTTATCAAGATAAAAATATTGAACAAAAATTTTGCCAGCGTATTTCAAAATTACTGGAGAGTTACGGCTCAATCAATCCTGCACGCGCACCTTACTATTTTCTAATGTTTAATGACCAGCGTCGCCACCTTGATAGGCATTACGAAATTTTCCATAAACGAGCAGTTGATTTCCAGCTTCCTTTTTTCGATAAACGGCTAATAAGATTTATCGCCTCACTTCCTCCAAAATGGTTGAACAACCATCGCTTATACGACAAATTATATAAACAAATATCAGGGAGTCTGATTTCGACACCATGGCAAACTTACCCAGAACATGTTCCGTGTTTATTGCCCTACCCAAACAATCTGAAATATCAATGGAGCGACAATTTCCATGCAGCACATGAAGAGAGAAAAATAATAAAAACAGATGCCATGTTTTGCCTTCGTGCTGCAATATCAGCAAGTTTTCCAGAAAAATTATTTAATCGTTTATACATTTTGATTGGCTCGTTAGCAACATTAGTAAATTTAACAAATCACTCTTATATAAGGAAGTTCATTGAAGCCAGCATTAAAAAATAATTAATAATAAAAACCAGCAACTTAAAAACAAAATATAAATCCCAAGCTCAAAATGTCAAACAACAGCCAGCTTCGTCCCCATTTTCGTAAAGACATTAATGGCTTGCGTGCATGGGCTGTTATAGCTGTTATTTTTTACCATTTCGGCATCCCTGGATTTAGTGGGGGATTTATCGGCGTAGATGTATTTTTCGTCATTTCCGGCTACTTAATGACTGCAATAATCTTGAAAGGCTTGGAACAAGGGCAATTCTCGATAATTAACTTCTACTTGGCGCGTGCACGCCGTATTTTTCCTGCGTTGTTAGCGCTTTGCTCAGTGTTACTAATTTTGGGGTGGTTTCTATTATCACCACCAGATTACAAGACCCTCGGAACACACACCATAAGTGCTGTTAGCTTCATCTCAAATTTTAAATTCTGGGATGAGGCAGGATATTTTGACATTGCTTCACACGAAAAATGGCTTTTACATACATGGTCACTTTCTGTCGAATGGCAGTTTTATCTTCTTCTTCCTTTACTTCTTTCGGGAGTCTGGCGACTTAAGGCAGGAAGAACAGCACAAATCATTACCGTAATCGTGGGTATCACTATTTCATTGAGCATTTCTGTTCTGCTCTCTCGTAGCCATCCCGTTACCACATTTTTTTTGCTGCCTGCTCGGGCCTGGGAAATGCTCGCAGGCGGACTTGTGTTCCTGGCATCAAACCGATTCGCTGCGCTTTCAATTGCTCGCCCCTGGTTAGAAGGGCTCGGTTTGGCAATGATTTTAGCCTCAGTGCTCATCTTTGATGTCTCATCAACATGGCCAAGCGGGAATGCACTATTACCAGTCATAGGCTGCATGCTTGTAATTCTAAGCCAAATGAATAAATCCTATTGGACCACTAACCGCCTTGCCCAATGGCTGGGTGATCGTTCTTATTCCCTTTACCTTTGGCACTGGCCTGTATTTGTTGCATTGGCTTACACCGAAAGACAATACGATGTGCTATCCATATCGGCAGGGATTGCATTGACATTGCTATTTGGAGAACTCTCCTGCCGCTGGATCGAAGTACCGGCACGGCGAGTTCTTGGGTCATTTAACCAGAAAAAAACGATCGCGATATTGTTGTTGACCGCAATTCTTATCTTGGCACCGGCAATGACCATTCGGTTAATCGGCGGAGTCGATGGCCGTTTCAGCCCTGTCGTTGAAGCGGCTGCCGCAGAAGCCGACAACATGAATCCACGCAGAAAGGAGTGTCACCCAAAAGATGGCATCAGTTCGCCATCTTGTGTTTGGGGCGGTGGCACTAAATGGGATGTGATTGCACTCGGGGATAGCCATACTTCAGCGATCGTGAGCAGTATTTCGGCAGCTTTGGAAAACATTGGAGTAGTTCAATGGTCTTACAGCGGCTGTTCATTTGTACTTGGCTTGAAACTAAAACCTGAAAGTACAGCCAAGCTCGGAAGCGACTATAAGTGTATCGAGTTCGTCGAATGGGCACGCAATCA
>JAUYQT010000718.1 GCA_030697085.1 Azonexus sp.
ATCGTCGCCATCAACAAGATGGATCTGGCCGACTACTCGCAGGAAACCTACGAACGGATCAAGGGTGAATACCTTGAATTCGCTGCCAAGGTCGGCATCGAGGACATCCGTTTCATTCCGCTCTCGGCGCTGGATGGTGACATGATTGTCGACCGCGGCGACAACCTGAACTGGTACGAAGGCCCGACGCTGCTTGAAATGCTGGAAGTCGCCCCGGCCGCCCACACCGAGCACACCGAGAAATTCCGTTTTCCGGTCCAATATGTCTGTCGACCGCAGGATTCGGCCAATCCGGACCTGCACGACTACCGTGGTTTCATGGGCCGCATCGAAGCCGGCACGATCAAGGTTGGCGATGCCGTGACCGTGTTGCCGAATGGCCGGACATCCACCGTCAAAGCCATCCAGATCGGCGGCGTCGATATTCCGGAAGCGATCACCGAGCAATCGATCACCATTCTGCTGGCCGACGAAATCGACACCTCGCGCGGCGACATGATCGTCAAATCCAGCGAAGTACCTGCCGCCGTCAAGCAGATCGAAGCCACCGTCTGCTGGATGGCCGAAGCACCGATGGACCGCAATCGCACCTATTTGATCCGCCACACGACGCGAGACTCGAAAGCAAAGCTGGCCGCCATAGACCATCGCTTGGATGTAAACACGCTGGAAAAAGTGCCGGCTGAAAAGCTGGCGATGAACGACATCGCCCAAGTCACCTTCAAGCTGGCCCAGCCGCTGTTTGCCGATCCCTACCTGGAAAACCGCGGCACTGGCGCTTTCATCATCATTGATGAAAGCAACAACAATACGGTTGGCGCCGGGATGATTCTGTAAGGCGCACTTCCGGAGCGCCACCAAGCCTGCCCAACGCCCCGCAAGGGGCGTTTTCATTGGCGTAGACTCGTTCAATTTGCTTCCCGCTGCCGCCCCGGCTAAAGTCTGTGCATCACCCCGGTCATCCCGGAAACCCCACGGTCAACCATGAATTTATTCGAAAACACCTTGCTTATCGGCCTGCTGATGCTCCTCAGCGCCTTCTTTTCCATTTCGGAAATATCACTGGCCGCCGCCCGCAAACTCAAGCTGGAACAATTGCGCGACGACGGCGACGCCCGGGCAGCCCAGGTGCTGGCCTTGCAGTCCCAGCCCGGGCATTTCTTCACGGCAATCCAGATCGGCCTCAACACCGTCGCCATCCTCGCCGGCGTGCTCGGGGAAGGCGCCTACGCCCCGGCCTTTTCTGAACTGTTCAGCAACATTGCTGCCCCCGACAGTGCCGCCACACTCGGCTCGATCAGCTCCTTCGTGCTGGTTACCTCAGGCTTCATTCTGCTCGCCGACCTTATCCCCAAACGCATTGCCCTGGCCGCCCCCGAAGCCAATGCGCTGCGCATTGCGCCGCTCATGCTGCTTTGCCTGAAGCTGCTGCGGCCGCTGATCTGGGTCTTCAACACCATTGCGACCTGGGTGATCAACTTCTTTGGCCTGCCCGCCGCCCGGCTGGAAGACATCACGCCGCAGGACATCGTCGCCCTGACCAATGCCGGCGCCGAAGCCGGCTTTGTTGCCTTGCAGGAACAGCAACTGATCGAAAACGTCTTTGCGCTGGAAATCCGCACGGCGCCCTCCACCATGACGGCACGTGAAAGCATCATCTGGCTCGACCGCCTTGAAAGCGAAGACAGTATCCGGGCCAAGATCAGCGCCAACCCGCACGCCAAGTTTCCGGTCTGCAACGGCAGCATCGACCGCGTCGTCGGCTATGTCGATTCCAAGGACATTCTCAGCCGCCTGCTCAATGGCGAACCGCTATCGCTGCGCGGCGACACCCTGCTCCACGCCGTGCTCGTCCTGCCCGAAACCCTGACGCTGGCCGAAATTATCGAGCACTTCAAAATGATGCGCGAAGACTTTGCGCTGATCATCAACGAATACGCGCTGACCGTCGGCCTGATCACCTTCAGCGATGTTTCCAGCACCTTGATGGGCAATTCACTGGTCACGGCGGCCGAAGAGCAGATCATTCAACGCGACGTCGACTCCTGGCTGGTCGATGGCCTGACCCCGGTCGGTGATCTCGAGCGCGTTCTCAACATTGAGCCCTTCCCGGACGATGACCAGTACGAAACGATTGCCGGCTTCCTGATGTACGTACTACGCAAGGTGCCGCGGCCGACCGAGAGCGTCATACACGCCGGCTTCAAGTTTGAGGTCATTGATATCGACAACCACAAGATCGACCAGTTATTGGTGACGCGAATACCCAAATGAAACTGTGGATTGCCTTGCTGACCGCCCTGCTCGCTTTGCCGGCGCAGGCGGAGATTTACAAGTGTCGGCTGGCCAATGGCAAGACCGAAATTTCAAATTCACCCTGCACAGGCGGTAGCGGCACCGTCACGGTGCGGCCGGACGATACGGTATCCGAACAAAATCGCCAGCAAGCCGAGCGCGATGTGGAGCGCATGCAAAGCTTTGTCGAAAAACGCGAAGCCGAGCAAATTGCCGATGACAAGGCCGAACAGGAACGACAGGCCAACGAGCGCCAATGGGCGGCGCAGCAGCGGGTTTATGACTCCACCAGTATGGATGACTGCCTGCGTGAGCTAGCCCAACAAAACATCGCCCCCCAGCGCAGGGCGGAGCTGGAGTCCATCTGCCGAGCCAAGGCCAGGAATGAGCCAACGATTATCGGCGTGCCTGTCCCGGTCTATGGCATCGGTAGCGGCAATCACCCGCCGCGAGTAGCGCCCCTGCCCTCCCCGCGCCCCGAGGCAAAACCGGAAAGCAGACCGGGCAAACCGCTCTGCCCGCGTGGCGACAAATACTGCGTCAGGTAGGGCCGGCCAGTCATCAGGCCGTCTTGTGATCTTCGCCTTCCTTGGTCTGACTACCGAGCTTCAGTTCGGTATTTTCGCTCAGGGCAAAGAAGAAGGCTTCGACCGCTTTCGGCTCGCCACTCGCGGCAAACGTAGTCTGGCCACAATCGCACAGCCCTACCCAGATGGCTTCAATACCGCGCAAGCCACGCGTGCTGACCGGGTGAATCGTCGTCACATCGGCGTTACAACCGTTGCAGACCAGTTTTTCCGGCCGCGTCGCTTCGATTTTTGCCTGCGCCTGCGCCGCCCGCTGCTCGGCCGTACCGCGTTGTTTTGCTTGTCCCATCACATCCCCCGGATTATTCGCTAAAGCGCGGAGGATAACGGGCTCAACCCGCGATGTCGATTGCCCAACAAAGGCAACTCAGCGCGTTTCATCGACAATCTGGATCACCTTTTCCTCCATTTCCCGGGCAAGTCGGGACAACTCCGCACTCTGGCAAAGCAGGGCCAGCATCGGCTCCGGCCGAACCATGCCGATTTTAGTGGCACCGTTTTCAGTAAACACCGAGATCCGCCAGGGCAAGGCCATACTCAGTCGCATGTCGATGGCGAGCATTTTTTCAAGCAGCCGGTAATTGCAGATTTCAAACACCTTACACTCGTCATCGAGGTCGATCTCCCTGCGGCGCAGCGTCTCACCCAGGTCATGGACATTCAGGATCACGAAACCAAGACGTTGCACGACAGGCTCCAGATCGAAGGTCGCTTCGTAAAATGATTTGCTGCTTTCGACAATGTAAAACACGATGTTTCC
>JAUYQT010000752.1 GCA_030697085.1 Azonexus sp.
TTGAACATCAACTGGCTGAGGATATTGAGGAAATTTTTCTGGTCCGCGTTCCACAATTCCCCTCCAGCCGGGCCTGGGGCGATTTTCCCATTGAGAATAGCGTCGAATACACCGCACGGGTGCCGCAGGATCCCGCACAACAGAAAATCATTCCTGTCCCAGCGCGCCCATTTCCCGATCATTTGCGCGATCCATATACGCCCGCCGAGCCGCCGCTGCGTTCCGATTACGCCGTTGTTGCCTGGGGGCTGACGATTGTTGTGCTGATTCTGGCCATCCTGGGCTGGCTCTTGGCATAATCCGCCTGTGCTCGCCTATATCGTCCGTCGTCTCCTTTACGCCATCCCGATTCTGATTGGGGTGAATCTGATCACCTTCGCTTTGTTTTTCGTCGTTAACACGCCGGATGACATGGCGCGCATGCAGCTTGGGGTGAAGCGGGTGACGCCGGAGGCGATTGAAAAATGGAAGGTCGAGCGTGGTTACGACAAACCGTTGTTGATCAATGCGCAGGCAAGCGGCATGGCAACGCTGACCGACACGGTTTTTTTCCAGAAATCGGCGCTGATGTTTGTCGGTGATTTCGGCCGGGCCGAAGATGGCCGCGATATTGCCCGCGAAATCAGCGCCCGCATGGGGCCGTCGCTGGCCATCGCGCTGCCAACGTTCATCCTCGGCTTGTTTGTTACGGTGACATTTGCACTGACGCTGGCTTTTTTCCGTGCCACCGCCTTCGACTTTTGGGGCGTCGTGTTGTGTGTGGCGATGATGTCGATTTCCGGCTTGTTTTACATCATCGGTGGGCAATATCTGATCAGCAAAGTTTGGCGGCTGGTGCCGATTTCTGGTTTTGGCGATGGGCTTGATGCCTGGCGTTTTCTTGTTTTGCCGGTGCTGATCGGTGTCGTTTCCGGCATTGGCTCCTCGGCGCGCTGGTATCGCACCATATTTCTTGAGGAGGTCGGCAAAGATTACGTACGCACGGCGCGGGCCAAGGGCTTGCCGGAAACCATCGTTTTCTTCCGCCATGTGCTGCGCAATGCGATGATTCCAATCCTGACGGGTGTCGTTGTCGTTATTCCGCTGCTCTTTATGGGCTCGCTGCTGACTGAATCTTTTTTCGGCATTCCCGGATTGGGCAGCTACACGATTGACGCGATCAATGCCCAGGATTTCGCCGTGGTTCGCTCGATGGTCTTCATTGGTTCGCTGCTTTATATCGTTGGCCTGATCCTGACCGATATTTCCTACACTTTGGTCGATCCGCGGATTCGCTTCGCATGATGAGGTTTCAGGTCATTATTCTCTGGTCGGATGTGCTGATCTGGTTGCTGGTCGCCGGCAGCATCGGCCTCGTTGCATTGATTGCCAAAAATCCGCCGCTGCTCGCAGCCTGGCGGCGAGTCGGGTCGAACCGCGTCGGTATGGCCTCCGCCGTTGTCCTGCTGGCTTTTATTTTGATCGGCCTGCTCGATTCGCTGCATTACCGCGCACAACTGGAAAGCAAGCCGGGGCAACCGGCTATTTATGCCGTCGAGGTGCTTTCGGTATTCGATGCGCTGCTTACGCCACTGCGCACGCACAATGAAAAAACTTACTCAAAACCCTTCGCTACTCGCCTTTATGCCAAGGAAACAATTGATCTGCCGGGGCAAGGTTCGGTGCGTGATTACCCACGGTTGAAATACGGCGGGGCGCATTTGGGCACACTGGAAAGTGAGCTTGCGGCGGATGTTGGCACGACGGCCTTTCGGGCTGCTGCGCTGGCATTGCTTGTTTGGCTGGCCGTGGCGGGCGGGGTTTCACTAGCCGTTGGGCGGGGGGCTGACGGGGCTTCGTCGGGCGAGCTTTCACGCGCAGCTGGAACGCCAGCGACCATTGAAACAACGGCTGGCTCCAGGACCATCGAGGCAACTGCCGGCTCCAGGATCAACGGCTCAGGATGGCAAAAAATCTGGCGAGGCGAAACCGCTTTTGCCTGGAATGCGGTGCTGATCATGCTTGGTTTGTTGCTGCTGGTTGGCATGCCGCTGTTTTCGCTCTCCGGCCAATATCACGTCTTCGGCACCGACAAGGTTGGTCAGGACGTGCTTTATCAGGTGCTGAAAAGTGTACGCACGGGCTTGATCATCGGCTTGCTGACAACCTTGGTGATGCTGCCGATGGCTGTGCTGCTGGGTATCATTGCCGGTTATTTTCGCGGCTGGGTCGATGACTTGATTCAGTATATTTACACCGTACTTAGCTCGATTCCCGGCGTGTTGCTTATTGCGGCAGCCGTGCTGATGATGCAGGTCGTCATCGATACGCATCCGGAATGGTTTTCTACCGCCGCCGAGCGTGCCGATCTGCGCCTGCTCGCCCTCTGCTTCATCCTTGGCATTACCAGTTGGACAGGGTTGTGCCGCCTGTTACGCGGCGAAACCCTGAAGCTGCGTGAGCTGGAATACATTCAGGCGGCGCAGGCGTTTGGCGTTTCCAACAAGCGGATCATTATTCGCCACATTTTGCCAAATCTGATGCACATCGTGATCATTGCGCTGGTCATGGATTTTTCCGGGCTGGTGCTGGCCGAGGCAGTGCTTTCCTATGTCGGTATTGGTGTCGATCCGAGCATGACCAGCTTCGGCACGATGATTAACAGCGCCCGTATGGAACTGGGCCGCGAGCCGGTCGTTTGGTGGTCGCTGGCCGCAGCATTTAGTGCGATGTTCATTTTGGTTCTCGCGGCCAATATATTTGCCGATGCAGTGCGCGATGCCTTTGACCCGAGAGCGGCATGATCAATCAATCCAGATGCGGCAGTGTGGCGCTCTTTAAAACAATAAGCTTTACCTTTTTCTGCAGCGCTGTGCCTCGGTATTGCCAAATCTGATGCCTGATTCACTCCTTTCCGTCAAAAATTTCCGCCTCGGTTTTACGACCGGGCGCCAGACGCTTGCTGCGGTCGACGGCATTTCCTTCGCCATTTCTGCCGGCGAAACCTTTGCGTTGCTTGGTGAGTCCGGTTGCGGCAAGTCGGTTACCGCACAAGGCATCATGCGTCTCTTGCCGAGCGCCGGCCGGATTCTTGACGGCCACGTTGAGCTTGATGGTGAGGCGTTGTTGAGCTTGCCGGAAGCCGACATGCGGCGGATCCGTGGCGGTCGTATGGCGATGATTTTTCAGGAGCCGGCGACCAGTCTGAATCCCGTACTGACAGTGGGTAGGCAGATCAGCGAAGTGCTCGAACGCCATCGTAATCTGCAGGGCGAAGCCGCCATCAAACGCATGCTTGAACTGCTACGCCAGGTCGGCATTGCTGACCCGGAACGGCGCCTCGGCGAATATCCCTTTCAACTTTCTGGCGGCATGAAGCAGCGCGTGATGATTGCCATCGCGCTCGCCGGTGAGCCGCAGTTGCTGATCGCCGATGAGCCGACGACGGCGCTCGATGTCACAGTTCAAGCGCAAATTCTCGATCTGCTCGCCGGTTTGCAGGCTGAGCGCGGCATGGGCATGTTGTTGATTACGCATGATCTCGGCGTAGTCGCCCGCATGGCGCACCGTATCGGGGTGATGTACGCCGGCGAACTGGTCGAAGTGGCCAGCCGTGAAGCCTTTTTTACCCAGCCGCGCCATCCGTATACCCAGGCTTTATTTGCCGCTTTGCCGGAGATTTCCCGGCGTGGCCTCAAACTAACGACAATTCCCGGTCAAGTGCCGACGCTATCGGCGATGCCGGCTGGCTGCCGCTTCGCTGAACGCTGCACTCATGTCATGGCGCAATGCCGTAGCGTTTCGCCCGACTGGCGTGAACTTGGCGCCGGCCATTTTGTTCGCTGTCATTGGCACGGCGAGGCCTCTGATCTCGTTGCCACCGGGCACGCCATCACCGACTTGAATATTGAGCCGAGTCGCCCCTTTCTCGAAATGAACGATTTGAAAGTCCATTTCCCGATTCGACACGGTCTGTTTCAACGCACCGTTGGCTATGTTCGTGCGGTCGACGGCGTTTCGATGGCCATTTCTGCGGGCCGCACGCTGGCCCTGGTCGGTGAATCCGGCTGCGGCAAAACGACTGTCGGCAAGGCTTTATTGCAACTGATTAAACCGACTGCCGGTAGCGTCAAACTGAGCGGTAACGAGTTGGTTGGCATGAAGCCGAAACGACTGCGCGCAGTGCGGCGTCACATGCAGATGGTCTTTCAGGACCCTTTCGCCTCGCTCAACCCGCGTATGCGAGTCGGTGAAATCATTGCCGAAGGCATGGCCGCACTGACGCTGAAGGCGGATACAAATGCCCAGCGTGAAGCGGTTTTTGCCTTGCTCAAACAGGTCGGCTTGCCCGAGGAAGCCGTTGGACGATACCCACATGAGTTTTCCGGTGGGCAGCGCCAGCGCATCGCGATTGCGCGTGCTCTGGCGGTGCAACCCGAGCTATTGATTTGCGATGAACCGACCTCGGCGCTTGATGTCTCGGTGCAAGCGCAAATTCTCAATCTGCTGAAAACACTGCAGGAAGAACTGGGCGTTGCCTACCTGTTCATTACCCATAATTTTGCGGTGGTCGACTATTTGGCACATGACGTGGCGGTTATGTACCTCGGCCGAATTGTTGAACAGGGCAGGGCGGACGAGGTGTTGCGTTCGCCACAGCACCCTTACACGCAAGCCTTGCTCTCGGCGGTTCCTGTGCCACGGCTTGAGGCGCATCGTTCAGTGATTCGCCTGCCCGGTGAAACGCCATCGCCGGCAAATCCACCGCCGGGTTGCCATTTTCATCCACGTTGCCCGCAGGCGATGGCGGTTTGCCAACAACACTACCCAGAAGGCCGCAGCGTTTCAGTGTCGCATACGGTCAACTGCCATTTGATTGCTTAACTCAGCCGCTGAGCTTTATCTTCTGGATGATTTGACCACTTGCCTGGCGGTGCCTCGGGGGACGTATTTTGATGATTTATTCTGGGTTTGTTTGGCGGCTCGGGGTTCAATAATTCTGGGCGCCGTCATGTTTTCCAGGTTTGCCAGGTCGATCGCCCCAAAGCCCGCCGGCACAAGAATCGCCGAGCCATGCATAACTGAAACTCTGGGATGTAGCCCATTTGCCTCGTACAACTCGGTCAGCGTGATGCCAAAACGTGCGGCCACCTTGCTGATTTTCTCGCCCGCCTTGATCGTGTAAGCCTGCCATTTAGTCAGCGGTGCGGTGTACTTTTTGAGATTGTTCTGGAAAATCTGGAGTTTGTCTTCAGGAATAACCACGGCTGAGTCGCGCATGATGACCGGCCGATTGTGTGACGG
>JAUYQT010000578.1 GCA_030697085.1 Azonexus sp.
CAAAGTCGTTTATCACAACAAGCTCGGCACTCAAGGCAACCGCGTGCAACGCGTCTGCGCCATTGCCAAAGCCCTCGGCCAACAACTTGGCGGCGAAGCGCTGGCCTGGTCGGCCGAGCAGGCGGCGCTGCTCGCCAAGGCGGACCTGCTGACCGACATGGTGGGTGAGTTCCCCGAATTGCAGGGCATCATGGGCCGTTACTACGCGCTGCATGACGGTCTCTCCAGCGAGATTGCCGACGCCATCGAAGACCACTACAAACCGCGCTTCGCCGGCGACAGCCTGCCGCGCAACCCGGTCGGCACCGTCGTCGCGCTGGCCGACAAGCTGGAGACACTGGTCGGCATGTTCGGCATCGGGCAGATTCCAACTGGCGACCGCGACCCGTTCGCCTTGCGTCGGCACGCCCTGGGCGCTATTCGCATGCTCGCCGAGAACGAACTCGACCTGCCGCTCGGTGAATTGCTGCACACCACCACGGCTGCCTTTGCTGCGGTCGACGGCTTTAAAGCTGCAGAATCCGCGATTGCCGACTTCATTTACGACCGCCTCGCCGGCAGCCTGCGCGAGCAGGGTTACACGGCGCAGGAAGTCGACGCAGTGGTTTCGCAACGGCCGCAACGCCTTGGCGACATCCCCAAGCGCCTGGCCGCAGTTCGCAGCTTTGCCGCCCTGCCCGAATCAAGCAGCCTGGCGGCGGCCAACAAGCGGGTCGGCAATATTCTGAAAAAAGTAGACGGAGAGGTGGCGGCCACGATTGACGTGACGCTGCTCGCAGAAGGCGCCGAAATTGCCCTGAATAATGCGTTGACCGCAGTCAAGCCGATGGCCGATGCGGCTTTTGCTGCCGGCAATTTCTCCGGCTCACTGCTCGCCCTCGCCGCCCTGAGAACGCCGGTGGATAACTTTTTCAACGATGTCATGGTCAATGCCGAAGATCCGGCATTACGCGCCAACCGCCTCGGCTTGCTCGCCACGCTGCATCTGGCAATGAATCGGGTGGCTGATATTTCCAAGCTCTCGGCATGAAACTTGTCATCCTCGACCGCGACGGGGTCATCAATTTCGATTCCGCCCAGTTCATCAAGAACCCGGCGGAATGGAAACCGATTCCCGGTAGCCTGGAAGCGATTGCCAAACTCAACCATTCCGGCTATCGCGTCGTCATTGCCACCAATCAGTCCGGTATCGGGCGCGGCCTGTTTGACATGGACACGCTGAACAGCATCCACGAAAAAATGCACAAGGCACTGTTTGCGGTAGGCGGTCGGGTTGATGCCATTTTTTACTGCCCACACCCGGCCGACTCCGCTTGCAACTGTCGCAAACCCAAGCCTGGCATGTTCAAGCGCATTTCCGAAACACTCAACGTTGATCTCAAGGGCGTG
>JAUYQT010000811.1 GCA_030697085.1 Azonexus sp.
GTAATCAACTACCCGTTTGACGGGGACGAGAATTTTCATAAATCTCTCCTTTTTGCTCGTAACTTTTATTCAAATTTAGCGGCCTGTTTGACAGACACCGACTCGATGCGCACAATGCCCATACTGTATAGTATGGAAAAGACATACGGTAGCGTATGGAAAATAAACCTGTCAAGCCCCCCTCAAAAGCAAGTATAGCCAAGGCAAGCAATCAAACGCTTGCGCCTCGGTTACAACTCGACCGCGAACGCTGGATCGAAGCGGCCATTGACGTGCTGGCCAGCGAAGGCGTTGCCGGTTTGCGCGTTGAGGTGCTGGCCAAACATTGTGGCGTCACCAAAGGAAGTTTTTACTGGCATTTCAAGGACAAACAGGCGTTGCTTGAGGCCTTGCTTGAACAGTGGAAAGACGGTCGTATTCGTGATATTGAAAAAACGACCTCGGTAGCGCCGGGTCAGGAGCGCGAGCAACTGCATTACGCGATTGAAGTTTATGGTGCCAGCCGAAACCGTAAAGGTATGTTGATCGAACTGGCGGTACGCGACTGGGCGCGCCATGATGCCCAAGCAGCGGCCATTGTCGAAGCAGTCGACCTTTATCGGCTGGAATGTACACGCAAATTGTTTGTCGCGGCAGGGATGTCCGACAGTGAAGCAAAGAGCCGCAGTCTGCTGCTTTATGCCTGTGTTTTCGGGCTGTCGCTGATGCATTACAGTCATTTCGACGACAACCTTGCCGACATCAAAAAACGTATTGCCGAACGCATCGTTTCGAACTAACTGACTGAAATTGCCAGCGAGGAAACTGCTTCACACAATTTTCTTCAATGGTTTTGCATTCACCAGGTATTCGCGCCCGATCTGCCGCCAGACTGACGACTCTTCACGTATCGCTGCGGCAGTCCACGGATTCGCATCCAGCCACTCGGCCGGCAATTCAAGCTTGAAGCCATTGCCGAGTAGGCCAACGCGCCAGATCGGCAACGCTCGATCATCACGAGTTCG
>JAUYQT010000813.1 GCA_030697085.1 Azonexus sp.
AATCTGCCCATGATTTGCAGCATTCGACATAAAGGGCTGTTACGGTTTTTCTCGGAGAGTGACCGCCGGGGAATCAACCCAAAACACGGGCCCCGGCTTGAACGCCTGTTGGACCGCCTGGAATCGGCGGGCCGGCCGGAAGATATGAACCTGCCCGGCTTCGGATTTCATGGCCTGACGGGCTTCAATCCCAAGCGGTACGCCGTGAGCGTGTCGGGTAACTGGCGAATCACGTTTGCTTTCGACGGTGAAGACGCCGTCGACGTTGATTTGGAGGATTGCCATTGATGACTCTACGCAACCCGAACCGCAAGCCGACGCACCCCGGGGCGATCCTTCGGGAAGATGTGTTGCCGGCGCTGGGTATGACCCAAACCGAATTTGCCAAGCGGCTGGCGGTTTCGCGTCTGACAGTTTCCGAATTGCTGCACGAAAAGCGCGGCCTGTCCGCTGATCTGGCTATCCGCTTGGGCAAGCTGACCGGGACCACGCCGGAAAGCTGGTTGCGAATGCAAGAAGCCCTTGACCTGTGGGCGTTGAATCGCACCAAGGCCGGCGAATATGCCGGAATCGAGAGGCTGGCAGCGTGATTGCCTTTATGCACGACCCCGCACACCCCGGCGAAGTTTTGGCCGGCTGGATTGATGACCTTGACCTGAGCGTTGCCGCTTTCGGCAAGCATTTGGGCATTTCCAGATTTATGCTGTCCCGCACTCTCAACGGACACGCGGCCGTTTCCGCTGATATGGATTTGCGGCTATCTGAGGCCTTGGGGACCACCCCGGGCTTTTGGTTGCAGATGCAGACCCAGCGGGACTTATGGCAAGCCCGGCAGCGGGCAAGCGAGCGCCCGCACGTTGAGCGGCTGGCGGCCTGATTGGCTAGTGGTGTGAATATGTAGGACATGGCAACCGGCGGCGAATCTCTACCGCCAAGGCCAAACGGGGCCGGCGCGGATGATCCGCAAAACGAAACAGAGAGCCGAGGCGCTGCAACGCCCGGCCCCCCTACCAAGACACAATGGACCTTGTGCAATGGCGAAAATTGATTCTACACGGCCGGGCCTTGATCTTTCGCCCTGGCTGGATGACCCCATGAGTATTTTTCAAGCATCGCGGCTTTGGGTTGAAATTCTGCCGAATATGCCAGAGGATGAGGCGCGCAAGCGTTATCCCGAGTCGTCATTAATCGCTATTCGTTGGCGCGCTAAATTAGAGGCCGCGGCCCAGTCCGGGGGGCTGGCTTACGAAAAGCCGGTGCCGACCAAGCGAGAGAAAACCGGCCTGGCGGTTGGAGGGAGCGCTTACCTGGGTACGCCGTCTCGGCCCGCAACATATCGAACAATTGAAAATTGGCCGGCGGCCCGCGTTGCCTTGGTTGATCTGCGAGATCAACAGCAAGGGCGGGACAGATGGCCGGGCTTGTGAACCCTCGCCCCACCGAAAGTGAACTAATTAACGAACACGCCGGGCCGGTTCGTGCGCCCCTGAATGTGGCATTTCGCACGCCCTGAAACGTCCTGATTCCGAAGTGTCCCGGCTGTGTCCCGGCGTAAATATGCAAATTGAAAAGACAAAACGCCCTATTGGTAAGGGTTTCTGGCGTTTGTCCCGGTTGTCCCGGCACAAAACGAGGGGGGTAGGAAGAAAGGCAACGTTAAAGCGGCGCGCGCATAGGGGGCGGGGCTGATAATTCATTGCGCTGAAAATGGGTTTCGTTCGTTCACTTGGTTGCGCCAAAGCGCAACGGCAGAAGGTGCGGTTTGCCGAGCGGGGGGCCCCGAAGCGTTCTGTTACGCAAGGGGGCAAAGACGCTCGCCCGATCTGTAGTTAGAGCCGCTTGGAAATTGCTGAACGTAGACAATCATTTTGCGTGTTCGTGTATGGCAAAAACGCTATATATCCAGTTTTTTCTGGACATTCCCCCGGGTTGCCGGCTGTGCTGATTGGCCGGGTTGGTCGTAGCGGTCATAAATCTATCGCCCCTGGGTGTTGGTTTGAGTCGAAATATATTGCAGCGGCCGGTTTGTGTGTGGCTACATGAGTAGCTAGATAAAACTTGAAAACAGAAAACCCTTATATCTATTGGTCTGGTGGCCGATTCAAAGAGTCTGTTCAAGACCCTTTGAGCTTGAACTAAACTTCGTCTGGCTCCGTTTTCCGGGTTGTGTTTTGGTTTAGAGACTGCTTGTCTCATAGGCCGCAAGCGTTACCCCGGCGTGGGTTAGCACTTCGCGGATTGCTTTGATATCCATCCGGCTGCAGGTGCTGCTGTTGTGCGGGTGATGCAGCATGGCTTCGACCTTGTTCAGGGTAATCTTGAAGCGTGCGCCGTGCGCTGGTTCGACTTCGGCGCCCAGGTGGTGGAGCAGCGACTCGATTTCACGCCAGTGGATATTGGCGCTCGGCGGATCCTGGAAGATGCTGCGCATCAAGGCGGCGTGCTTGTGGCTCATGGTCGGCTCCCGGCAGTTTAGGCCTGAGCATTTTATGCCTTTGGCGAATTTTCGTCAGGCTAAAACGAGTTTGAGCAAGGCCAGACAGAGCAGGGTGTAACCCGCCGCCACCAGATCATCGGCCATGACGCCGAAGCCATTTTTGACGTGGGTGTCGAAATAACGGGCGGGTTGCGGTTTGGTGATGTCGAAGTAGCGGAAGAGGGCGAAGGCGGCCAGTTGCCAGAGGAAGGTATCCGGCGTGAGCAGCAGGACGAGCCAGAAAGGGACGATTTCGTCCCAGACAATGCTGCCATGGTCCGGGTCGCCGATGGCTTTGCCGGTGATGTCGATAATCCAGATGCCGAGCAGATAGGCTGCGGTCAACGCCAATAAAAGGCCAAAATCGGTGAAATAGGGGCGGAAGAGCGGGAAGCTCAGCCAGGCGAACAGGGTGCCGAAAGTGCCGGGCGCCCACGGCGCGAGGCCGCTGCCGCAACCGAGAGCAAGAAAATGGGCCGGGTTGTTGAGGAGGAATCTGAGACTGGGGCGTTTTGACTTTTCAGGCAAAGTGATCGAAGCCTTTGTGGTCGAATTCGACGGCCACACCTTCCGGGTCAAGAACGGTGACCGTGCCGGGCGGCGCGGCTTCCGGATTAGCCACCATCTCGCCGATGCACCACAGTGGCAGTTCCAGTTCGGCGGCGATGCGGCTGATGGCGAGGTGCTGATCGTAGGGGGCGGTGAAGCAGAGTTCGTAATCGTCGCCGCCGGCCAGTTGGCAGTCGAGGGCGAGGCGGCGCAGGTCGGCGTTGTAGCTTTCGCCGCTTCCCGCCAAATCCCGCAGGCGCGGCAGCTTGACGAGTTGTACGGCGGCGGCGCAGCCGGAGCGCTCGGCGATGTGGCCGAGATCGGCGAGCAGACCGTCGGAAACATCGATCGCAGCGCTGGCAATCCCGTTCAGCGCCAGACCGAGCGCAATGCGCGGACGCGGCTTCTCGAGGGCGCCAATACACAGACGTGGCCAGGGTTCAGGGAGTTTGACTTTGCCTTGCAGATGCGCCAGGCCGAGGCTCGCCAGGCCGGGGCGGCCGGAGACCCAGATCTGGTCGCCAACTTTGGCGCCGTCGCGGCGCAGCGCCTGACCAGGTGCAACTTCGCCGATCGCGGTGATGCAGAGATTGAGCGGACCTTTGGTGGTATCGCCGCCGACGACATCGACGCCATATTCAGCGGCGCAGGCGAAGAAACCTTCGGCAAATTTGGCAATCCACGGCTCGTCGACCGCGGGCAAAGCGCCGGCCAGCGTTACCCAGCGCGGTTTGGCGCCCATTGCGGCGAGGTCGGAGAGATTGACGGCGAGTGCTTTCCAGCCCAGGTTTTTCGGATCGGTATCCGGCAGAAAGTGTGTGCCGGATACCAGCATATCGGTGGTGACGGCGAGCTGTTTACCTGGCGTCGGCTGCAGCAGAGCGCAGTCGTCGCCGGGGCCGAGCACGGCCGAAGGGGTTGGCCGGGCGAAGTATTTATCGATCAGCGCAAACTCCCCGGCCATTTTTCAGCGGGCCTTTCGGGCGATAAATTCTTCCGGGCGAGCCAGCGCGGCGACCTTGTCGAGCACGCCATTGACGTACTTGTGACCATCGGTGCCGCCGAAGGATTTGGTCAGCTCGATAGCTTCGTTGATGATGACGCGGTAGGGCGTTTCCGGGTGGTTGTTCAGCTCGAAGGCGCCCATCATCAGGATGCAGCCTTCAATCGGTGACAGTTCGCTGAACTCACGGTCGATATGTTTTCTGATCTGGTTCGAGAGGGCTTCCTGTTGGCCGATGACGCCGCGCAGCGTGCCAACGAAGAACTCACGGTCAGCCTTGGCGAAACCTTCCAGGTCGGGAATCTGGGCTTCAATGGCGGTTTCATCGGCACCGCCGACGCGCCACTGGTAGAGGCCTTGCAAGACAAATTCGCGGGCGCGGCGGCGGGCCGATTTGGGCGGCGCTTTGGGTTCTTCCGGGAGATTGTGGTCGCTGGCGAAGGTGGTCATTGGTCTAGTACTTTCTGGAGGTTGGCCATCTCGACGGCGGCCTGGGCGCAGTCGCTACCCTTGGGTTGCATGCGGACTTCGGCCTGTTCGTCAGTTTCGCAAGTCAGGATGCCATTGGCAATTGGCACGCCGGTGTGCAATTGCACTTCCATGATGGCGCGGCAGGAATCGTTGGAGACCACTTCAAAATGATAAGTGTCGCCCCGGATGACGGCGCCCAGAGCCACCAGCGCATCGTACTTGCCACTGAGTGCCAGGCTTTGCAGCACGAGCGGGATTTCCAGTGCGCCGGGAACGTTGGCGATGACCATGTCGGCATCGGCGACGCCGAGGCGCTTGAGTTCATGGACGCAGGCGGAGAGCAGGCCTTCGCAGACCGGCAGGTTGAAACGGCTCATCACGATGCCGATTTTCAGGCCGGCGCCATTCAGGCTGTTGTCGTATTCGTAAATGTTGTCAAAGCGCGACATGGCTTAAAGCTCCGTGGGAGAGGTGACGAAACCGGTGACTTCAAGGCCGAAGCCGGTCATCGAGGGCATTTTGCGCGGGCTGGAGAGCAGGCGCATCTTGGAAACGCCAACGTCGCGCAGGATCTGGGCGCCGATGCCGTAGGTGCGTGGGTCCCACTTGCTCTGGACCTTTGGCTTGTTGCCGGTGAGGCGCGAAAGCAGCGCTTCGCCGTCTTCCGGGCGGTGCATGAGGACGATGACGCCGTGCCCCTTTTGCGCCAGAGCGGCTTGTGCTTCGTCGATGGAAAAGGATTGCGGCTTGCTGCCTGGATCAAGGAAGTCGAGCACGGAGAGTGGTTCATGAACACGGACCAGGGTTTCTTCGCCAGCCGGGATCTGGCCCTTGACCAGCGCCAGATGTGTGGCGCCACTGGCGCGGTCAACATAGGCATGCAGCGTGAAATCGCCGTGCGCGGTGCTGATTACCTTGCTGGTGACGCGTTCGACCAGCGTTTCTGAGGCGGCACGGTAGTGGATGAGGTCGGCAATGGTGCCGATCTTCAGGCCATGCACCTTGGCAAACTCGATCAGTTCCGGCAGGCGGGCCATGGTGCCGTCGTCGTTCATGATTTCGCAGATCACCGAGGACGGTTCGAGGTTGGCCATCGCGGCGAGGTCGCAACCGGCTTCGGTATGGCCGGCGCGAACCAGCACGCCGCCTGCGCGGGCGGTGATCGGGAAAACGTGGCCGGGCTGGACGATGTCGTCGGCGGTCGACGTTTTGGCCACGGCGACCTGGATGGTGCGCGCCCGGTCGGCGGCGGAAATGCCGGTGGTGACGCCTTCGGCGGCTTCGATGGAAACCGTGAAGGCGGTGCCGAACTGGGCGTTGTTATTGCGTGCCATCTGGACCAGGCCAAGCTTCTTGCAACGTTCTTCGGTCAGCGTCAGGCAGATCAGGCCACGGCCGAATTTGGCCATGAAATTGATCGCTTCGGCGCTGACATGTTCGGCCGCCATGACCAGGTCGCCCTCGTTTTCGCGGTCTTCTTCATCGACCAGAATGACCATGCGGCCAGCCTTCATTTCGGCGACGATTTCAGCGGTTGTGGCAATGGCGGGATGGGGTGGCATGAGGGTCCGAAAAGCACAAAAATGGGGGGCTATTTTCGCAGAAACAGCGCGTTAGCACATGACTTTAAAGACTGGGCGCCGTTTCGGTATCCTCGGCGGCGTTGGCTCAGGGGAGATAGGCTTCAACCTGAATGCGCAGGCGAATTTCGTCGCCGATGAAAGGTGTGCCGGTTTGCAGGCCAAACTCGGAGCGCCGCAGCACGCCGTGGGCATCGGCACCGCAACCGCGTTTGCGGTTGGCAAGATTGAAGCCGCATTTGAAGCGGCTGATCTCAAGGCGTATTGGCCGGGTTTCGCCGAGCAGGGTCAGCCGGCCTTCGACCGCCACCAGTTTTTCCTGGTCAAAAATAAAATGCTGGCTGCGGAACAGGGCATTGGGGAAATCTTGCACGTTGAACCACGTATCGCTGCGCAATACCTCGTCGCGCGGTTCAAAGCCGGTATCGATCGAGGCGGTGTCAATGGTGATATCGATACTGCCGCGGCGCGCCTCGGCA
>JAUYQT010000085.1 GCA_030697085.1 Azonexus sp.
GGGTATCTTCAGCGGCCACCCAGGGCACGCTGCGTAGGACCTCTTCGGC
The DNA here is from genome assembly GCA_030697085.1 of Azonexus sp. Classification (GTDB taxonomy): domain Bacteria; phylum Pseudomonadota; class Gammaproteobacteria; order Burkholderiales; family Rhodocyclaceae; genus Azonexus. Next base: position 50 of record JAUYQT010000085.1, read on the forward strand.
GCGACGGGTCAAATCACCCATATTCCCGAGCGGCGTCGGGACAACATACAATACTGCAGATTCTTCCGTCATTTTTTCAGGCCTGCAAACAAAGACCCACGATACCACCACGACGCGCGGCCGCGAAGCTGAAGCGCTGGCGGCGCGACATCTCGAAGGCTGCGGTCTACGCGTCATTGAGCGCAATTTTCGGATTCGGGGCGGTGAGATCGACCTCATTTGTCGCGATGGCAAGGCGCTGGTTTTCGTCGAAGTACGGCTGCGCAGCCGCGGCGATTTCGGGGGTGCGGGGGCGAGCATTACCGCCAGCAAGCGTCGGCGCATCATCCTCGCGGCACAACATTACCTGCTCGGCAAGCGGGATTGCGATTGCCGTTTTGATTGCATCCTGCTCGATGGGCTCGATGAAAGCCGTCTGGAATGGCTGAAAAATGCGTTTTCTACTGACGATTAGCCTGTTATTGCTGCTCGGCAATGCCCGCGCCGAGAGCATCCGTATCCTGATCCAAAGCTCGCCGCTAGCCGGCAGCCAGTATTACGCCGCCAACGAAATGTGGCTGCAAATGAAAGTCGGCGACCATCTCGAACTCATTCGCGAACCCGATAATCGCCATGACCGTAACGCCGTCCGCGTTGAATGGCGCGGTCACAAGCTGGGTTATTTGCCGCGTAGCGAAAATCGCGCAGTCGCCGCAGCGATCGATCAAGGCGACAAACTGGTCGCCCGCATTGCCCGTCTCACCGAACACCCCAACCCCTGGCAACGGGTCGAGTTCGAGGTCTTCGCCGAGCTGTGATGTAGAATGGTTTTATTACCAGCCCCCAAATTTTGAAAACAAATGGACCTCATTGCCCGCGTCGCCAAGCATTTCGAAGACAGCGCCCACACCAAACTCAATGCCATTGAAATGATGGCCGCGCCGATTGCCGCCGGCATTGAAACGATGACCAACTGCCTGATCAATGGCGGCAAAATTCTCGCCTGTGGTAACGGCGGTTCAGCCGGTGATGCACAACACTTTGCCGCCGAACTGATCGGCCGCTTTGAAGCCGAGCGGCAGGAGCTCTCCGCCATTGCGCTCACCACCGATAGCTCGATCCTGACTGCAGTCGGCAATGACTATGGCTTCAATTACATTTTCTCCAAGCAGGTACGCGGTCTTGGCCATGCCGGCGACGTATTACTCGCCATCTCCACTTCGGGCAATTCCGCCAACATCATCGAAGCGATCAAAGCCGCCCACGAGGCCGACATGCGCGTCATTGCGCTGACCGGCAAAGGCGGCGGCGAAATCGGCGAAATGCTGCGTGACGACGATATTCATCTCTGCGTGCCGGCCGATCGGACGGCGCGAATCCAGGAAACACATCTGCTCACCATCCACTGCCTGTGTGATGGTATCGACGCACTTTTACTAGGAGTCGAATAATGCAAAAAATGAAACTCACCCTCGCCCTTGCGGCGCTGGTCACCGCCCTGCCGATGTTGCAAGGCTGCGTCCCGGCCGTCATCGGTGGCGCTGCCGTTGGTGTCATGTCGGCCTTTGACCGGCGTTCAACCGGCATCCAGACCGACGACCAAACGACCGAATGGAAAGCCGCCCGGGCGGTACCGGAAAAATTCAAGGCACTTTCGCATGTCAATTTCACCGCCTACAACCGCCGCGTGCTGATTACCGGCGAAGTGCCCGATGAAGAAGCCAAATCCATCATCGGCCAACAAACCCGGCAACTCAGCGGCGTCACCGAAGTATTCAACGAATTGAATATTGCCCCGATTTCCGCCTTCGGCAATCGCAGCAATGACAGCTATATCACCTCCAAACTCAAGGCACGCCTGGTGGATTCCAACCAGATCTCGGCCAATCAC
>JAUYQT010000273.1 GCA_030697085.1 Azonexus sp.
GCCGCTTTGGCGTCAAACGCACCACCACCTTTACCAAGGACCATCATGGCTGATGTTCTACTTTCGTTGACCCTGCCCAGTGACGTTACCCAGCTCGTCGAAGACTTTCTCCTCTCTCGCCCCGATCTCGTGCCCGGTTTCACCACCAGTCAGGCCAATGGCCACGGCGCCGTCATTCCGCTGGTTGCCCCAAGCGAACTGGTCAGTGGTCACGCACCACGCACCCATATCCGCATGGTGGGCAACGAAGATGACATGCGCCATATCCTCAAACTGATCAAGTCAGAGCTTCCCAACGCCAACGTGTTTTTCTGGCTGATACCCGTTATTGAAATGGGACGACTATGAAAACACCAATTGCCATCCTGATTGCTTGCCTGGTTGGCAGCCTTGGCACTAGCGCATTAGCTGCCGGAGCCGCCCCGATCTTGCCACCGGATGAAGTCGTTGTCCGCGTCCTGCGCGCCAACCCGCTGGTCAATGCCGCCGCCAGCCAGATCAACGTCGAAGAAGCCAATCGCCGCCGCCTCGAAGCCGGGCATTACGAATGGAACGTTCGCCTCGGCGGTCAACAACGAAAAACTACGCCAATCGGCAGCCCGGACGAACGTTTCAGTGAATGGAACGCGGCCCTTGAACGGCCTTTTCGCCTGCCCGGCAAAGCCTCGCTTGATGCTGAAATCGGTGCTGCCGGCGTTGCCCTCGCTGAAACTGCACAGGGTGATGCGCTGCATGAATCAAGCCGCTACCTGCTTAAATCCTGGTTCATCTGGCTCAAGGAAAATGCCGCTGCCGCGCAGTGGCGCACACAAGTGAGCCTGCTCGAAAAACAAGCCAACGCCATAAAACGCCGTCAGCAATTAGGCGATGCAGCGCAACTGGAAACGATTCAAAGCGAGGCTGCACTCGCTCAAGCCGAAGCACAGCGCACTCAGGCACAGATCCGCCAACGTACTGCTGCCGAAGATTTGCGCCGGCGCTTTCCTGGACTGCCCCTGAGCGAACCAACCCATATCATCGAGCCGGTGCCAATTACCGGCAGCGCCGCCGATTGGCTCGATCGTATTCTCAAGGAAAGCCGTGAATTAAGCATGGCGCAGGGCGAAGCGCAATTCGCCCAAGTAAGCGCCAGCCGTGCGGGTCGTGACAACCTGCCCGACCCAACTATAGGTCTGCAGTTTTCACGCGAGCGTGGCGGCCAGGAAAACGTCGTCGGTGCCTACATCAGCATTCCCTTACCCGGTGGCGCTCGTCGTGCCACGTCAGACGCCTCGCTCGCCCGGGTCAATAGCGCCAACTATCGCGCAGCGGCCATCCGGCAAAAAATTGAAGCGGAAGCCGCCATGCTTTATCAAACGGCCAGCGCCGCATTCCCGACCTGGCAAGCTAGCCAGCACGCCGCCGAACGCCTGGGCCGTGCTGCCGACATGACCGACCGCGCTTACCTGCTTGGCGAAGGTAGCCTGAATGACTTGCTGCTGGCTCGCCGCCAGGCGAACGAAGCCCAACTCGCCGCCCGCCTGCTACAACTTGAAGCACTTGAATTAGGCTACCGTTTGCGGCTCGATGCACATCAATTGTGGGATCTCGACTAAGCGGAATTGCGGACAGTGAGGGTTACTGCCTCAACTCACCGCCTCGACATGCCGAATCGGCAAGGTAATGCGAAACGTGCTGCCTTTGCCGAGTTCGCTGCGCACTTGAATCTGGCCATGGTGTTTCTGAATGATGCCGTAAGACAGTGACAACCCAAGCCCAGTACCCTTTCCGATCGGTTTCGTCGTAAAAAATGGATCGAAAATTTTCTGGCGAATATCTTCCGGAATGCCCGAACCGGTATCCGAAAATTCCAGCCAGACCTTGTCGCCATCGGTGCCAGTACGAATGGTAATCTGCCCGCGCGCCTCGCCCATGGCGTGCGCCGCATTGACCAGCAGGTTCATGAATACCTGATTGAGTTGCGAGGGCAGGCATTCGACCTCAGGCAGCTGCCCATATTCCCTGACCACATCAGCCTTGTAGCGAATCTCATTGGCGACGATATTGGCCGTCGAATCGATCCCTTGATGCAGGTTGGCCCACTGCCATTCCTGCGTGCTATCGACTCGAGAAAAATCCTTGAGATCCTGAACAATCCGCTTGACCCGCGCAATGCCTTCTTTCGATTCACCCATCAACATGGGGATATCTTCCTTGAGAAAAGCAAGATCCACTTTCTCGCAGAGCGCCTGAACGCCGGCCAATATTGACTTGTTTTCAAGGTTCACCGCGACGATCTCATAGGCTTCGAGAATACTGAACAGACTGACCAAATAATTTTCCAGCGTACCAATATTGGAAAATACAAAGCCAATCGGATTATTGATCTCGTGCGCGACCCCTGCCGCCAGTTGGCCAATCGATGCCAGTTTTTCCGATTGCACCAGTTGATCCTTGGTTGCCGACAACTGTATCGTGCGCTCGGCGACAAGTTTTTCCAAGTCGGTCTGGTATTGGCGCAAACCTTCTTCGGCCTTCTTGCGCTCGGTCACATCCTGCAATGTTTCAATCGCTCCCACCACCTGGCCGGAAGGGTCGCGCAACGGGGCGGCCGTAAAATAGAGCCAGCGGCCATTTTCACCAAAATGGGGAAAAAAGCTCTCCGCCTCGAAGGCGTCAGGAATCACCGGCGAGCGCCGAAAGCTGCCGGTGTAAAAAATATCAAGCTGTTCCAGCTCGGCGCCAATCACCAAATCAGCCATGATCGGCCTCTCATGGGGATAAAACGCAGACCATTGCCGATTGCTCCCGATCATCGCTTCTGCCGGAACCCCCGTGATCAGCGCACAAGCCTTGTTCCAGTGCGTTACCTTGTGATCGGCATTGATCACCAACGTCGGCACCGGGTCGCCATCGACAATCTGCGCCAGAAGCTGTTCCATGTTGCGCTTGGTTTCAATTGAGCGCTTACGCTCCGATTCAAACAAGCGCATCTGCGTCGATTTCACTGTTTCCAACGCCGCTTTCAGTTCCGCCTGCTCAACGACCAACTGCGCATTGGCTGTCTGCAGCGCATGGGTCCGCTCATTCACCCGCTGCTCCAGCGTGTGATTGAGATCAACCAGTGCCTGATTACGCGAAGCGATGACCCGGTAGAGCGAATTCAACGCATCCAGCAGACTCGCTGTTGCCGGGTCGGCCTTGTTGTCACTTTCCAGCGCGTAAGCATCCGCCGGCGTCATACCCCGGCGGATATTCTGCACCTGGCGCGTCATTACCTGATCAATCCCGAGAATGTGATAAGCCAGCCAGTTGCTGAGAAAACGCAGCAAAAACTCCGTATCCTCGGCGCCCGTACTGATTTGCCGCATCGCCGTGACCTGGCCGGCAAATTCCCGGTGAACTCTCTGGTGCATGCTGACGTGACGCGGATCGCAACCGGCATCAATCATCAAGCCTTCTTCGTGGCTGAAATGATCGACCGCGTAGCACACCAGGCTCTCAAGGATGCGTTGAACCTCCGCCGGCTGGCTGTTTTCGCCTGCCTCCAACGCCCCAACCAAATTGATAATCCGCACCAACTCTTGATGCTCGGTATCAACCAGGCTCTCTCCGGTCAGGTAGCGATCATTCCAGACAAAGGTATCCATTTCCCCCTCCAGCGCCTTATTTCAGGCCGGCAACAATACAAAACATTTTAATTCTTCAATACGATCGAACCGCAGATCACAACAGCAATTTGAGCACTTTTTTGCGTTGACCGTAGCATTTGTATTTTATTCAAAAAAGCAAAAATATCCCTTAAATGATTGATTTTAAGCAAAAAAAGTTTAAAATCCCGCCTTTGCGCGGCGAATGCTTTTCTCTGCCTGCGTTTTTTACCGCCACAGCACCGGGCCTTTGACGCTCCTGCTGAGTTGGCGCTCATTTTGCAAGCACTCAAAGGTTATTCGATGCAGCCGATTCATGATTTTGATGTTCTCCTTTTGCTGGCCACGGCACTTTCCTCCAAAAGACGGCCGGCCCAGCTCGTCGAGATCATCGCGGCCGCCGATCTGATTCAACAAGCGATTCCGGCTGAAGGCAAATTGATCGAAGCATTTTCGCGCCTCGCCATCAATGGTTTGATCATCGAAATTGACGGCGGCTATGCCCTCACGCCGGATGCCCAGGTTCTGGTCAATCGTCTGCCCCGCAAAGCCGATGCCGCCGAACGCATGTTCATCGTCCGCGACAAGCTCTCCGAATACGATGCCAAAGCGGTGCACGCGCCCATCGTGCTCACCATGGAACAGATCAAAGCGGCCATTGATGCGCACAAAAAAGCCAGCGAAAGCACGGCGAAAAATCTGCTGGTACCCAAGCCAAAGCCGCCTGAAGACCTGCCCCGCCCCGGTCAGCGCCAACGCCGCCCCGCCCCGAGTGCTCGCCAGAACAAGCCGGCCCAGCCGCGCTGGCGCAAGGGTTGAAGCGCAACGTGCCGATAACCGAAACCACCCAGACCGAATTGCCGACTGAGCTGCAAGCTGATTTATCCACCACCACGGGTCAATCCTTTAGCGAATTGCTGCTCTCGCCGGCCATGCTGGCCAACCTGACGCAGCTTGAATACCTGACGATGACGCCGATTCAGGCGGCCAGTCTGCCCATCGCGTTGGCTGGGCATGACCTGATCGCGCAAGCCAAAACCGGCAGCGGCAAAACAGCGGCGTTCGCGCTCGCCCTGCTCAAGAACCTCAATCCGCGCAGCTTTGCCGTGCAGGCTATGGTGCTCTGTCCGACGCGCGAGCTGGCCGATCAGGTGACGCAAGAAATCCGTCGTCTGGCGCGCTTTGAAGACAACATCAAGATTCTCTCGCTGGTCGGTGGCTCGACGCTGCGTAACCAGGCAAGCAGTCTGGAACACGGCGCGCACATCGTTGTCGGCACGCCCGGCCGCCTGATGGATCATATGCAGCGCGAAAACCTCAAGCTCGACGAACTGAATACGCTCGTCCTCGACGAAGCCGATCGCATGCTCGACAT
>JAUYQT010000282.1 GCA_030697085.1 Azonexus sp.
GAAACGCCGACCGGTTGCTCGCCGGGTTCGCCGCTGCCGGCGAAGTAGTTCCAGGCCGACCAGAGCTTTTCGTCGCGCGGCAACAAGGCGCGGTCGGTGTGCAGCACGGCGCGGTTGGGCTGGTCGCGGATGGCGGCGAGCACGTCACGCTGGGCGTCGCTGGCGGAAAAACCCAGGATGGCGAGCGCCTGATCGCTGTGGCAAGCCATCACCACCTGATCAAAATGCTCATTGCCGTTAGCGTGCGTCACGCGCAGGCCATTGGCTTCGCGGGCAACAGCACTGACCGGGCAGGCAAGGCGGATGTCATCGAGCTGAGCGGCAATTTTCGCCACATATTCCCGGCCACCACCTTTGACGGTGCGCCACAGGGGCCGGTCGAAAACCTGCAACAGCCCGTGGTTCTGGCAGAAGCGGATAAAGGTGGCGAGCGGCATGTCGCGCATCTGGCCGGTCGGGCAGGACCAGATGGCCGCTGCCATCGGCAGCAGATACCAATCGGCAAAGGCGCTGGAGTAGCGGCCTTCGGTCAGGAAGTCGCGCAGGCTGCGCTGGTTATCCGGGTGGGTCAGCAGCCAGGCGGTGCTTTCACGGTTGAAGCGCAGGATGTCGGAAAGCATCGACCAGAATTGCGGCCGAACGAGGTTGCGCTTCTGGCCGAAAACGGTAGCCAGACTACTGCCGGCCCATTCCAGATTCGGGTTTTCCAGACTGACGGCGAAGGACATTTCGGTTTCGACGCTGTCGACGCCAAGCAGCGCAAACATCGCGATCAGGTTGGGATAGGTTTTTTCATTGAAGACCAGAAAACCGGTATCTACCGGATGCGTTTTGCCCTCCAGCGTGACGTCGACCGTATGGGTGTGGCCGCCGAGATAATCACCGGCTTCGAACAGCGTCACGTCGTGCTGGCGGCTCAACAGCCAGGCGCTGGCCAGACCGGAAATGCCGGCACCGACGATGGCGATACGTTGTTTCTTGTTCATTGCTAGCTCCTTGGGACTGCGGCGCCTGATTTATTTGAGAAATTCGTCGATTTTCTTCAGCAGCGCCTGGTCATCCGGCGTGGTCGAACTGCCAAACGCCAGCACCTGACTAGCGTCACGGTTGATCAGATATTTGTGAAAATTCCATTTCGGCGAGCTGCCGGTGATCTGGGCCAGTTGCTGGTAAAACGGGTTGGCATCCTTGCCCTTGACCACCGTCTTGCCCATCATCGGGAACTCGACGCCGTAAGTCAGGCGGCAGAAATCGGCGATCTCCTTGCTGCTGCCCGGCTCCTGCTCGCCGAAATCGTTGGCAGGAAAGCCGACAACCACCAGCCCCTTGCCCTTGAGATTGGCGTAAAGCTTTTCCAGCCCTTCGTATTGCGAGGTGAAACCGCAAAAGCTCGCGGTATTGACCACCAGGATGACCTTGCCCTGATACTGGCAAAGCGACTGCGCCTTACCATCCTGCAAGCCGGGAAAACTGTGGTTGAGCAAGGCTGGACAGGCCGCGCCAGCGGCTGTCGGCACTACACCCAGTGACAGAAAGCCGGCAATGCCGAGCCAGCGTTTCAGATTTAGAATCATGTCCAACCGCCTTTCGTTTTGTCCTAGACAATTACCGCGTTTGTTCGTAAGATATGCAACAAAGAAGCACTTGTCAACAGCTTGTCTAACATTTGTTCAGGACAAAGATGAATAACCCCTGTTTCAGCATCGCTGCCGTTGAGCGCGACACCGGCCTCTCGAAAGATGTTTTACGCATGTGGGAACGGCGCTACGGCTTCCCGCTACCGGATCGCGACAGCAACGGCGAACGCAGCTACCCGGCCGAGCAGGTTGAACGCCTGCGCCTGATCAAGCGCCTGATCGATGCCGGTCATCGGCCTGGCAAACTGATTGCGGCGCCGGCTGAAGAATTGGCCGGGCTTGTCTCGCGACGTTCACAAGCCCGACCCGAGATCACTACAGCTCACGGCAGCGAACTGGGTGAATTGCTCGCACTAATCAAAAGCCATGACAGCTACGGCTTCCTGCACGCCATGCAACAACGCCTGGCACGTCAGGGACTACACAATTTTGTCCAGGACACAGTGGCGCCACTCACCCACCAGGTCGGCCTGGCGTGGGAGGACGGCAGTATTGAAGTTTTTGAGGAACACTTATTTACCGAACTAAGCAAGCGCCTGCTCCGCCAGGCGATTGCCGGCCTGCCCGGCGGCCAGCGTAGTCCGCGTATTTTGCTCACCAGCGTGCCGGATGAACCGCACGCGCTGGGCCTGTTGATGGCCGAAGCGCTGTTTGCGCTGGAGGGTGCCGAGTGCATTCCGCTCGGCACACAAATGCCACTGCTCGAAATCAGCCGAGCCGCCAGCGCCCATCAGGCCAATATCGTCGCCCTCTCTTTTTCAAGCGCCTTTGCCCAACGCCAGATCCCCGGCCTGCTCCAGCAACTACGCATGGTGCTGCCACCCGCGATAGCACTGTGGGCCGGTGGCGCTGGCGTCCAGCGTCTGGCGCAAATGGAGGGTATTCAACTATTTACCAGCCTGGACAATGCCGTTTCTGCTTTGGCCAACTGGAATCAGACCCGCACTCCGGCTTAGGTGGCGGGTTAAATCTGGCTGCGCTGCGGTCGACCGGAAATTTGGCGCAAAAATGCGAAGAACAGCAGTCGACCGCTGCATATCGTCGGATACCCCCGACCATGATCAGCCTCAGCCGTTCAAGTGAAGCAAAATTCGCTACATTGAAAATCAGTCGACGTCGGCTTTCTTGAGGAATGCGTAAAGCTCATCCTTGAGGAGCAGCTTTTCCTTCTTCAGATTCTCGATTTCGATATGGGTACCCGGCTCGAGTCCGTGCTCCATATTCCTGACCTGTTGATCAAGCTGATCGTGCTTCTTGAAGATCTCCAGAAAATAACTATCGTTAACCTTCAATTCGTTGATCAGTTCACGGTATTCCGGAAACATCATGGATTTATTCGACATGCAGGTACTCCTCGACAAGTTGCGGCGATTAAGGATATCGCCTAAAACGGCCAAAATTCAAATATACCAATTTACCGGTAGTCAGGCCTTGCCTGCAGTGGCAAGCCCCTTGAGCAGACTGGTCGCCAGAGCATTGGGTGCTCTGCCGCCCAGTGACGTACTTGTACCGCCCTTGGCGGTGGAAACAACCAGGATCATTCCAGCCACCCAGTAATTTCCGTTGTAGGTTGTCCCATCAATTTCACAGCTTACTTGGTGGCGCGGATGCCGATAATTCATCATGTTCCATCCCAAATCAGTAAAACACTTCAAGGGTAGGCACCGGGCCTTTGCCGGGTGCCGTAGCGATGGAACAGACAAAGAGACGATCAATCCTTATCTGGCCAGAGAACACTTTGCGGCTTCCTGGGCAATTTCAAGGACACCCCGGAAATAATCATCCACTCTTTCGATCTCCGGCTGCCAACGCCCGGTCAATCCGGAAAGCG
>JAUYQT010000328.1 GCA_030697085.1 Azonexus sp.
CCACGCCCGCCCACGGGTCATCGTCAGCGTCTTGATGCTGCGCGAAGGCTTCGACGTGAACAACATTTGCGTCATCGTGCCATTGCGTTCATCACAAGCGCAGATTCTGCTTGAACAGACCATCGGACGAGGCTTGCGCCTGATGTGGCGCGATGCTGAGTTTGACGAAATCAAGCGCGAAAACCGTGAGCGGATTAAAACCGGGCTGGAGCCAAGGAGTCTGATCGATGTGCTCTCCATCGTCGAACACCCGGCCTTCCAGTCCTTTTACGACGAGTTGATGGCTGCTGGCCTGGCCGGCACCACCAGCGAGGAAATTGATAGTACGAGCAGCGCTGGTGACCTGATCTCGGTCGGGCTGCGCGAAGGGTACGAGGCATTTGACTTCGCTATCCCGTTCATCTTGCACGAGGCAGAGGAAAGGCTGGAGCATGACGCGCCATCCCCGGCCAGCCTGCTGCCTTTTACCGCCATGCCGCGTGAGGAGCTGAAAGCCATGCTCGGCAAGGGCGATGTTTTTGTTTCTCAGGATTTACAGACGAGCACCTTGTTTGGCGATTACCGGGTCGATGGCGCGGTGATGAACGTCACCGGCTATAACGATTTTCTGACTCGCCTGACCCGGCGTATCGGGCAGGCGCTTTCTCAGCCTTTGCCCAAAGGTAACAAAATCGCCGCTCATCTGGCCAACCCGTATTTGCAGGTGAATACCGCTGAACTTGCCGGTTGGTTGGAGGATTACATTCGTGAGCGATTGTTCGGCGCTGATTTCGAGCCCTTGGCTGACGAAAACTGGCGCTTGTTGCTGCTGCAGCCGGTGCTTGACCACATCACTCGCGTCTTTGCCGTGGCGTTGATCGAGTCGGAAGCGCGCCCGATATTGGGCGAAACCGAGGTGCGTTATCGCTATCTTTCAGAAGTTGCCAAGCTGCCGATGCGTGAGACGGGTTCGCTATCGGTGCGCAAGTGTATTTATGAACGTTTGCCATTTCCGGTACGCAATGGCGGGCTGGAGAAGTCGTTTATTGAATGGGCGCAGGCGGATAGCGGTGTTGAAGCCTTTTGCAAAATCAGTGAAACACGCCATGATTTTGTCAGGCTGCGCTACGTCAAGGAGGACGGTTTGCCTGCCTTTTACTCGCCAGATTTCCTCGTTCGTACGGTCGACGCAGTTTATTTAGTGGAAACCAAGGCTCAAGAGCAATTGAATAATCCGAATGTACAACGCAAATTGAAAGCAGCAACCGCCTGGTGTGAGCGGGTCAGCGGCTTGCCGATCCAAGACGGCCAAGCTGAACGCCCCTGGAATTATGTGTTGCTCGGTGAGCGCCTGTTTGTCGAGTGGCGCGAGAAGGGGGCGCGTTTGCCGGAGTTGTTGAATTTTGCGCGAGTACGTCCGCTTGCCGCCCCAGGTTTGCAAGGTCGGCTTGAGCTATGAGGGCTGAATTTTCCAGCCGCGCTTCATTCCATCCCCTGGCGCTTTGGGGTACCCTTTAGGGTTTTCCCTCACAGCAGAAAACCCAAGGAGATTTCGTGGAAAAAGATTTGCGCGAAGCGGCACTTGAATACCATCGCTGGCCCACGCCGGGCAAGATTTCCGTCCGCCCGACCAAGGGCCTGACCAATCAGCGCGATCTGGCGCTGGCCTATTCGCCGGGTGTTGCCGCGGCTTGCGATGCGATTGTCGAAGATCCGGCCACCGCCGCCTGGTACACCTCGCGCGCCAATCTTGTGGGCGTGATTACCAACGGCACCGCCGTCCTCGGTCTCGGCAATATTGGCCCGCTGGCCGCCAAGCCGGTGATGGAAGGCAAGGGCTGTTTGTTCAAGAAGTTCGCCGGTATTGACGTCTTCGACATCGAACTGGCCGAGAACGACCCCGATAAGCTGATCGACATGATTGCCGCAATGGAGCCGACGCTCGGTGGCATCAACCTGGAAGACATCAAGGCGCCTGAGTGCTTCTACATTGAAGAGAAGCTCAAAGAGCGGATGAATATCCCTGTTTTCCACGACGATCAGCACGGTACGGCGATTATTTCTGCTGCCGCCATGCTGAACGGCCTGAAAGTTGTCGACAAGAAAATCGACGAAATCAAGGTCGTTTGTTCCGGTGCCGGCGCTGCCGCGATTTCCTGTCTCAACCTGTGGTGCGATCTCGGCGTCAAGCGCGAGAACATCACGGTTTGCGACTCAAAGGGCGTCATCTATGTCGGTCGTCCGGGCGGCATGGACGAAACCAAGGCGCGTTATGCCCGTGAAACGAGCAATCGCACGCTGGGCGATGCGATGGTCGGCGCCGATGTCTTCCTCGGCCTCTCCGCCGCTGGCGTACTGAAGCAGGAAATGGTCGCGAGCATGGGCGAAAAGCCGATGGTTTTCGCCCTCGCCAATCCGACCCCGGAAATCATGCCGGAACTGGCCAAGGCTGTGCGGCCCGATGTCATCATCGCGACCGGCCGTTCCGACTATGTGAACCAGGTCAATAACGTCCTCTGCTTCCCCTT
>JAUYQT010000346.1 GCA_030697085.1 Azonexus sp.
TACGGGCGGCTTTGGCGACGTGGAAAAGGCAGCGGCGGTGTTCGCGGCCAATGAAATCACCCCGCTGCAGGAGCGCATGAAGGAGGTGAACGACTGGCTCGGGGTCGAGGTGATCAAGTTCCGGCCGTATGAGCTGGCGAAGGGTGCCAGCGAGGCGGGGCCGGGGGGGCCGGCGAGGTAATTTAGACGGTGCGACCTGGTCGGGTGCGCTAACACCCGTCCAGGCCACCTCCAGCAGAGTGACCTGCTTTCAGCCAAGGCACCGCACCGTGCACACGGCGGGACTGAGGCTATCATTCAAAGTGAATCACAACAATATGACGAAAGTAAGCCCTCTAGTTCCTTGGATCGGCGGGAAGCGCCGGCTGGCTAAGTTTCTGCTGCCGTTGTTTCCTGAGCATTCGTGCTATGTCGAGCCGTTTTGCGGCGCCGCGGCGCTGTTTTTCATGAAGGATCCGGTTGAGGCCGAGGTGTTGAATGACATCAACGGCGATCTGGTTTCTTTGTATCGGGTTGTGCAAAACCATCTGGACGAGTTTGTCCGGCAGTTTCGCTGGGCGCTGAGTAGCCGGCAGATTTATGGCTGGATGAACGAGGCGGCGATCGAGCCGCTGACGGATATTCAGCGGGCGGCGCGCTTTTACTATCTGCAGAAGCTGGGGTTTGGGGGGAAGGTCGACGGCCGGACGTTCGGTACCGCGACGACAAGTCCGCCCCGGTTGAACTTGTTGCGGATTGAGGAGGATCTATCTGCCGCTCATTTGCGCCTGAGCCGGACCTACATCGAGCACTTGGCGTGGGATGCGTGCATCCGGCGCTATGACCGGCCCCACTCGTTGTTCTACTGTGATCCGCCTTACTGGGGCACGGAGGGCTATGGCGTAGGCTTCGGCCTCGATCAGTACGATCTGATGGCCGAGCTGGCGCGAACGATCAAAGGGAAGATGGTGATTTCGGTCAATGACATTCCGGAGATGCGGAAAGCCTTTGCCGGCCTTGAGATCGGGACGGTGGATATCAACTACACGGTCGGCGGGGCAGGGAAGACAGCCCCTCGCAAGGAATTGATCATCCGTAACTACTGAACGTCTTCTCCATAGCGGCCAAGTCTGCCTTCAGCCGTCCTCTGTGGGCGGCTTTTTTTCGTCTGGAGTCGAGACAAGACCGCCGCAGTTAGCGACGCCCCGAAGGAAGCTGCTGGTGCAGTTGCTGAATGGATCGTCGCTGATCACCAACTTCTCCCGCGACCTTCAATCGGAACGGCGTCAGGATGCTCCGCCCTGATCTGTTCTTCTGTCGCCTTATAGCGCGTCCGTACCCGCCGCTTCCGAATCGGATCCATGTAAGACCACGTGTATCTGATGAGCGTCTTGCCCATGCCTACCCCTAACCACTGTACGCGCATACAGTAACACAGGCAGTACCAACCATTTTTCCACGATTCGCCTAAAAATTAGGCAACCATCACCCATATTTACCCCTGGCGCGCAATCGGGACCCCGCCCCGCCCGCCCGCTTTAAGGGTTGAAAAGCGTGCAGGTGCGTAAATGGTCCGGAGTCGCACCGCTGCGGGCGCTGGTGGCAGGGTGCTGCAATCAAAAAACCATGCGAATCCTTGCGCCATGGGCATGCACAGACGTTGGTCGGTGTTGCTGAATGGGGTTTTAAGAGGCTTTCTTAGGTTCGACTTCGGAAAAAGGTAACCCACGCAAATCGAACAAAAAAGCAAAGCCAAGTGTATGAATTTATTGGGTTATTTTGGTTACCTATGAAGTGTAATTTTAGGTAATCCAAAAGGTAATTATTTTTTAAGTCTTTGAATTCGTGTGTATTTTTGAAGTGGATAAATGACTGTTTAGAAGAGTAATCTAGTTACCTATATATTACTTATAAATTACCTTTACCTATATGTTCTAGTCCTTTGCCTGCTGGTGCTTGCAGGCTTTCTTTCGGCTAGAATTACCAATATTACCTTTTTCCGAAGGCCTCAAAAAATAGCGGAAACACCATCGCGCACACGATGCGCACGCACACGCGTGTATCTACTATTGAGCATCCCGCTATAACGGTACTGGCTGCTCCGGCCGGATAGAAAAGGGAGCAAAAAAGGGAATGGAAGAATGAGAGTGCTTGGAAACCATTGCAGCGCAACGGGCTGCATCGAACGATCAGGGGCTTGAATGGGAATTGAATTAACGCTGATCAGCCGTGGCTATTGCCACCTCTGTCATGACATGGAGGTGGCGTTGGCGCCGCTGGCGACTGAGTTTGGCGCTAACGTCAAGGTGCTCGACGTCGATGCCGATCCGCTTCTGGAATCTCGATACGACGAATTGGTGCCAGTTTTGCTACACGGGGAAACTGAACTCTGTCATTACTTCCTGGATGAGCCTAAAACCCGTGAGTATTTGGCCAAAATCCGTTAAAATCCAAGCTCTTCTGAACAGGGAAGGGCGCCGTAAAGCGCCCTTTTTTACAAGCATCAATGGATCATATTCGAAATTTCTCCATCATCGCCCATATAGATCACGGCAAATCGACGCTGGCTGATCGCATCATTCATCTCTGTGGCGGTCTTTCAGATCGTGAGATGGAGGCGCAAGTTCTTGACTCGATGGATATTGAGCGCGAGCGTGGAATTACCATCAAGGCCCAGACGGCTTCGCTGCAATATAAAGCGCGGGATGGCCAGATTTACAATCTCAATCTGATTGACACGCCGGGTCACGTTGA
>JAUYQT010000377.1 GCA_030697085.1 Azonexus sp.
TGATTGACCTGTCCTGCCGCTTCGGCGGCAAGACCACCGAAGTGGCACGCCGGGCCTGTATTGTGATCGTTGAAATGAACGAGGGCGATATCAAACAGGGTATTGGTGTGATGGTTGATGCGGTTTCCGAGGTCCTGGAAATCGCGCAGGCGGAAATTGAGCCGCCACCCAGTTTCGGGGCTAAAATCCGCACCGATTTCATCTCCGGCATGGGCAAGGTGAATGGCAAATTCGTCATTCTTCTCGATGTGGCCCGTGTCCTGTCGGTTGAAGAAATCGCCATGCTGACGCATGTCACCGACGCAAACAGCGGCGAAACGGCCTAGTCATTCGAGCATGACTCCTGCTACCGTGGGAGTCATGTTTCTGCCGGCCGGCCGATTTCTTATCAAAGTTAAATGGTCGATTACACCTCCCTACCCTCGCGTGAAATCGAGCGCCTTTCCCGCAATATCAAACCCGGCGAATGGGCGATTGAGCCAATAAGGCCAATTTCAACTTTGCTCGGTTCCTGTGTCGCGGTCTGTCTTTACGACAGCGCCTTGCCGTTAGCCGGGATGAATCACTTCATGTTGCCGCAAATGAAAAAAGGCACCCATGCCGATGAAGACATTCTGCTCGCTGGCGATGCCTGTATGGAAGCCTTGCTCAATGCCATGCTCAAACAGGGCGCAGCCAAGCACCGGATTAAAGCCAAGGCCTTCGGCGGCGGCACAGTGATTGATGCCAATCGGCCGAACTCATTGTCGATTGGCAAACGTAATGCTGACTTTACGCACGAATGGCTGGACCGCGAAAATATCCCACTGATCTGCTCCGACTTTCTCGGGCCGTGGTCACGCAAGGTTTTACTCGTGCCTCAAAATGGTGACGTCTATTGCAAGCGAGTCACCTCCAGCCTGATCAATATTGAATCGCTACGCCGCGAAGAACTGGCTTACGCCAATTCGCTGCTCAATAAGGCGTCGACCGCAACCACTAACCGTATTGAGTTGTTTTAATGAGCGAATCAATGATTACTGATCAGGAATTCGCCCTCTTCCAGCGGCTGATCTACAAAATCGCCGGGATCAGCCTTTCCGACGTGAAAAAAGTGCTGCTCGTTGGCCGCCTGCAGAAACGCCTGCGTCACTACAATTTCGATACTTTCTCGCAGTATTACCGCATGCTGGCCAGCGGAAATGCACCGGATGAGTTGCAGACGATGGTTGATCTGCTGACCACCAATGAGACTTATTTTTTCCGCGAGCCCAAGCATTTTGATTTTCTACGCGATGAAATCTTGCTCAAATGGCGCAGCCCAACCACCTTTCGCGTCTGGAGTGCCGCCAGTTCGAGCGGCGAAGAAGCCTACACGCTGGCGATGATGCTGGCCGAACATCTGCCCAACAAGCCATGGGAGATCGTCGGTTCCGACATCAGTACACAGGTTCTGGAAAAGGCCCGGCGCGGCCATTATCCACTCAATCGTATCGAAGGAATTCCGCCTAAATTTTTGAGCAAATATTGCCTCAAGGGTGTCCGCTCACAAGCCAACACGCTGCTGATTTCGAATGAATTACGCAGCCAGGTCAGTTTTCAACAGGTCAATCTGACCTTGCCGGTAGACCGTTCTCTCGGGATGTTCGAGGTTATTTTTCTGCGTAACGTGATGATCTATTTCGACATGGAAACCAAACGCAAAGTCGTGAACAACCTCTTGCCGCATCTGGTTCCCGGCGGCCATTTCATCATCGGCCACTCAGAAACCCTGAACGGCCTGGATAGCGCACTGACCGCGATGCGCCCAACAATTTATCGGAAGCCATAAGCATGGCAGAGCCCATAAAAGTAATGATCATTGATGACTCGGCGCTGGTGCGTCAGGTCGTCTCGCAGGCGCTGGCCAAAGAGCCGGGTATCGAAGTCATTGCCACGGCCTCCGACCCGATTTTTGCCATTGAAAAATTGCGCGTCCAATGGCCGGATGTGATTGTGCTCGACATCGAAATGCCGCGCATGGACGGCATTTCATTCCTGCGCAAAGTAATGACTGAACGCCCAACGCCGGTCATTATCTGCTCCTCGCTGGCTGAAAATGGCGCTCAGGCGACCTTTGATGCAATGGCAGCAGGCGCCATCAGCATTATCACCAAGCCCAAGGCCGGGCTGAAATCCTTTCTTGAAGATGCTTCCAATGACATTGTGCAAGCCATCCGCACCGCTGCCCGCGCCAACCTGCGCGCTTTGCCCCGCGGTGGCGTAGCGGCCACGCCCAACTTGCACCGCCCGAAACTTTCGGCTGACCATGTCATCACCTCCGGAGGCCCAACGGCAATGGCGCGGACCACAGACCAGCTGATTGCCATTGGCACCTCAACCGGCGGCACTCAGGCGCTGGAGGCGATCCTGACACGACTCCCGGCCACCTGCCTGGGTATTGTCATCGTCCAGCACATGCCGGAAAAATTCACCGCCATGTTTGCCGAGCGCTTGAACACCCTTTGTGAAATTGAAGTGCGGGAAGGCCGGAATGGTGACCGAATTATGCCCGGCCGTGCCCTGATCGCGCCCGGCGGCAAACACATGATGCTGAAACGCAGCGGTGCCCAATATCTCGTCGAAGTCGTCGATGGGCCGCTGGTCAATCGCCATAAGCCGTCAGTCGACGTCCTTTTTCGCTCAGTTGCCAAATTCGCGGGCGCCAACGCGCTGGGCATCATCATGACCGGCATGGGCGACGATGGCGCCCGCGGTTTAAAGGAAATGCATGATGCCGGTTCCGAGACCATCGCTCAGGACGAGGCCAGTTGTGTCGTTTTCGGTATGCCAAAAGAGGCAATCAAACTGGGTGGCGTCGATCAGATACTACCGCTCAGCCGTATTCCCGACGCCATGCTGACTTATACGCGTAAAAGCAATCGTTAAAAGCCTTCCACTTGCTTTGAGCCAAGCAACGGAGAACCTAAAGCCGGACGAGCCGGAAAAACAAAGGACTTCGACGCCTGCCTTCAACCGAGGATTCCAGGATGAAACAGCCAATTCGCCTCGGCGTTGACCTGGGCGGCAGCAAGATCGAAATCATTGCGCTCGATGCTCAGGGCGGCCAACTTTTGCGGCACCGTATCGCCACGCCACAGGGTGATTATCGGGCAACGCTGCAGGCCATTACCCAGCTGGTCAGAGATAGCGAGAACCAGCTCGGCCAGACCGGCACGCTCGGTGTTGGCATTCCCGGCGCCGAATCCCTGGCCAGCGGCCTAATCAAAAATGCCAATTCGACCTGCCTGATCGGCCAGCCCCTGCGTCAGGATTTGCAGACGTTGTTGCAGCGGCCGATTCGGCTGGCCAACGATGCCAACTGCTTTGCCCTGTCGGAAGCGGTCGATGGCAGTGGCCGTACGGCCGAAATTGTCTTCGGCGTCATTCTCGGCACCGGGATCGGTGGCGGCATTGTCATCGGACAACAAGTGCTGACCGGCGCCAACGCCATCGCCGGCGAATGGGGGCACAATCCGCTTCCGGCGCTACGGCCTGAAGATTTTCCCCAGCCCGCCTGTTATTGCGGGCGATCGGGCTGCATCGAAACTTATCTCTCCGGCCCGGCGCTGGCCGCTGACCACTACCGCCACAGCGGGCAAAATCTGACTTCTGAAGCAATCGAGCAGCGCGCTAACGCCGGTGACGCCGCTTGCGAAGCAACGCTGCAACGTTACGAAAGGCGTCTTGGCCGCGCTCTGGCGGGAGTCATCAACATTCTCGACCCGGAGATCATTGTCCTCGGTGGCGGATTGTCGAAAATGGCGCGCCTGTATCGAAATTTGCCCGATTGCTGCGGTCAACACGTCTTTTCCGATGTTTTTAACACCCGGATAGTGCCACCACAACATGGGGATTCCTCGGGGGTACGCGGCGCGGCGTGGTTGTGGAATTGATGGCAAAATCGCGCCACCATGGCAAAAACTTCCCTCTTCACCGGCGGCATCCGCCCTCTCCCTGAATCCGGCCGGCCAACCGGCATCTACAAACAGCCCGTCACCCAACGCGTTGCAATCGGTCCGGAAGGTTTCACTGGCGACCAGCAGGCCGACCGGCGCGTCCACGGTGGGCCGGAAAAAGCGGTCCATCTCTACCCGGCGCGGCACTATGCCAAGCTCGCCGCACAGTTTCCCGAGGCCGCAGCGCAACTGATTCCCGGTAGCCTCGGCGAAAATATCTCAACGCCGGATCTCGACGAAAACGATGTCCGGATTGGGGACATCTACCAACTTGGCAGCGCCCGCCTGCAAGTCTGCCAGCCACGAAATCCCTGCTGGAAAATTGACGAACGCTTTGCCGTCGACGGCATGGCCGCCTTCATTGCCGAACATCGACTGACCGGCTGGTATTGGCGCGTCGTCACACTCGGCGAAGTTGCGCCGGAGGATGAATTGAAACTCGAGCACGCCGCCCCGGATGCGATGACCCTGGCTGCTGCCATGCAGCTCTGGCAAACCCACCGCCCGTCACTGACCGAGCTGGAAAAACTCGCTGCAACGCCCGGCATCGCCAGCCACTGGCAGCAAAAAATTGAAAATCGTTGCCAGTGGCTACGACAAAACATTGAGGCACCAATCCCACCTGCATTTCATCCGAAGCCGGAACAGCCATGACCCATTCTGATACCCGCGGCCTGTGGCTCAGGCTCTTCCTGCCATTTGCCGCCGGCTATTTCCTTTCCTATTTGTACCGCACGGCCAACGCCGTCATCGGCCCGGTCCTCGCGCGCGAACTTGATCTCGGCGACAACGCACTCGGCCTGCTCACCAGCACCTATTTTCTCGCTTTCGGCGCGGCCCAACTGCCCCTCGGCATGTTGCTCGACCGCTTCGGCCCGCGCCGGGTCGAAGCCGGTTTGTTACTGTTGGCGGCTTCCGGCGCTGCGATCTTTGCCATTTCGGACACGCTAGGTGGCCTGGCCAGTGGCCGCGCGCTGATCGGTCTTGGCGTTTCCGCCTGCCTGATGGCTTCATTCAAGGCATTTTCCCAATGGTTTCCACCCGAACGCCAAGCTTCGCTAACCGGCTGGATCATGGCCTCCGGCGGCCTCGGCGCGCTTGCTGCCGCCAAGCCACTGGAACTGGCACTCGGCTTCGCCAGCTGGCGTGAAATCGCCCTCGGACTGGCCGCCGCCACCTTGCTCGTTGCTACCTTGCTCTGGTTTCTCGTGCCGGACAAAGCAAACGAGACCAAAGGCGCCGGTCTGGCCGAGCAACTGGCCGGCGTTAAAAGAATTTTTTCCAGCCGACATTTCTGGCGTTATGCCCCGATGGGCTTCTGGTTCACGGGTGGCTTCATGGCCGTCCAGGGCCTCTGGGCCTCGCGCTGGATGTCGGTGCTGGAAGGCATGGACGGCGCAGCGATTGCGCTGCGTTTGACCTGGATTAGCGGCGCCATGCTGGCCGGTTTCCTGTTCATGGGATTTTTCGCGACCAAACTCGTGCACCGCGGCATCAAGCTGGAGAAAATTTATCTCGGTGCGATGATCATGGCGATTTCTCTGCTGGCGCTAATCAGCAGCCTGCCCACCTTTGCCGGCAATCTGCTTTGGCCAATTCTCGGCATCTGCTTCTCGCTCTCCAATGTTTCCTACTCCCTGGTCGCCCAGGCCTTCCCGCCGAGCCTTTCAGGACGGGCGAACACCTCATTGAACCTGCTCGTCTTCGCCGGCGCTTTTGGCCTGCAATGGGGCATCGGTGGCCTGGTCGCCGGCCTCGAAGCAGGTGGCTGGGCGACCGATGCCGCCTTCCGCGCTGCCTTCTTCGTTCTATTGGGCGGCCAACTCCTTGCTCTCGGCTGGATGTTCATCGAATCGCCACAGAGTTCGGAGCGGTCTGACGCCCGGATTTAGCGCTCGTCAGGGAGTCACCAAGCCTTACGCGCTCTGCTGCTTTACGCCGCCTTCGCTTCAACGCAAACCGGAAATCACTTTGGCAATGGACATATCTTCAACGACGATGTGGCGCAATAACCATTGGTGCAAAAAGCGAACCAGGAATGCGGCCGAGATATGCTGGTCGTGCCACTCCTCGATCTGACAGGAAAGTTCGGCGAGCAATTGTCGATGCTCATGGCTGTGTGCGGCAATGAGTTCAGCCGGGCAGCCCGTCATCAGCGCTTCCTCGCGGCAGAAATGAGCCTCCATCTCCTTGGCCAGAGCGATAAGGCGCTCCTCCATACGCGATCGCTGAGCCCCCTTGGCAAATAACAAAATGTCGTTATACAGGTTGATCAGATAACGGTGATCATCATCCATCAGCGAGTTACCGGTGGCCAGATTGGGCTGCCATTCAACACTCTGCATCTCGGAGAGGCGACGCTCATCGACACCAAACACCTGGTCAGTCGGCGGTGGTTTGACCTGCCCCGGAATTCGACGGTCACGCGTGTCGACTTGCTGAGTAATGGCCTCACCGAGAAGTACATCGTGGGCCAGAATATGTCGCCGCAAATCACATTGCAGCAATCGCGCGACGCTAGCGAATGAACTCACACCTTGTTGCACATCGAGCACATGCTGCCGCAACTCGGCCAGAAACTGCTCGTGGTCAAGACGATGCGCTTCCCTAAGCGGATACTCGGCAGTGATCATCAGTTCATTTTGCTGGGTGAAATGTTCCTTCAACCGCTCTTCAAATGCTAAAAAAATCGATATGGCCGTCTGGCTGCTTGCTGTTGCCAGTTGATTCAGATCAGCAAAAATGGAGATCAGCTCATGGTCGAGCATGTGGATCCCGGTTGCCATATCCGGGGTCCATAAATTATTAAAAGTGTCCATATCGACCCAAAAGACGAAAAAAGGAAAATCGAGAAGCCTCAGTTTATCTCAGGAAATCCGGATTAACCCTTTCCCGGCCAAGGTATTTGACTATTCAGCCATACTAATTTCTGCGTCTTTATTCTAAAAATATCAGTCAGAACCCTCAACGTGCGATTTTCCCAGATGCTGCAGCCCCTCCCTCATGCCCGGTCGGCAACGCAGAAACGGCGAGGTCGACCTGCTGCATCTGGCCAACCTCACCGGCGTCGGAAAGATAAAGACCTGCTGCCCGAATCTGTCCGAGCAGTTCATTCGAGCTGTTTTTTAGCGAAAAAGGCGCGTCGACCGCAGCCGTGTACAACGCCCCTACTCCCTGCGCTTTCAGCGACTTGAAACCATCGCCAAACCACACGCCAAGCTGATCAAAAGCCGAATCGGCCTCATCAATCCAACCATTATTGTCACTATCGAGCTTGGCCAGATCGGCAAACCCATTCCCACTGGCAACGCCAAACAACTCGCTGCCGTCATCGGCCTTGCCGTTGCCATTTCGGTCCAAAACCAGAAAAGCGCTGCCTGCGCCCAGACCGGGAATCTGTACCGGAGAACCATCGCTATTCAGG
>JAUYQT010000388.1 GCA_030697085.1 Azonexus sp.
TGATTGACCTGTCCTGCCGCTTCGGCGGCAAGACCACCGAAGTGGCACGCCGGGCCTGTATTGTGATCGTTGAAATGAACGAGGGCGATATCAAACAGGGTATTGGTGTGATGGTTGATGCGGTTTCCGAGGTCCTGGAAAGTTGCTTTTAGGGATGGAAATGACTCCGTAACGTATTCAATATTTCAATAGTTATTGTATGATCGCAATATGGAAAAATCACAAGCTATCGCAATCTTTGAATCCCTGTCTTCGGGAATCCGTCTCGACATCTATCGCCTGCTAGTCAAGGCGGGGCCGCTGGGTATGGTTGCAGGAGAGGTTGGGGCAGCACTTGATGTGCCGCCATCAAATCTGTCATTTCATTTGAAAGCACTCACCTACTCCCAGTTGCTATCGGTAGAGCAGGAGGGGCGTTTCCAACGCTATCGCGCCAATATTCCGCTGATGGTTGATGTGATTGCCTACCTCACCGCAGAGTGCTGTTCGGGTCACCCGGAGCATTGTGCCGGACTCCCCGTTGTTGCCTGTGGCGAGGGGAATTCAGTATCCCCAAATTCCTCAACCACCATGAGATCCTGAATCATGAACATTCTTTTCCTCTGTACGGGCAATTCATGTCGCTCGATTCTGGCCGAAGCCACCTTCAATCATCTTGCCCCGGCGGGTTGGCATGCCATGAGTGCGGGCAGCAAGCCAACCGGTCAGGTTCATCTTCGGTCTCTGGCCTTGTTGGCTCGCGAGGGTATTTCAACTGAAGGGTATTACAGCAAATCATGGGAGAAACTGCCGGTTACCCCGGATATCGTAGTGACGGTCTGTTCCAGTGCCGCGGGTGAAACCTGTCCGGCCTATCTCGGTTCGGTCATTCGTACCCATTGGGGTGTCGAAGATCCAGCGCATGTCACCGGAACCAGCGAGGAAATTGATTTAGCCTTCCTGACCGCCTATCGAATTCTGCGTACTCGCATCGAGGCGTTTTTGGCCTTGCCCCTGGATGAGCTTGCGAATGACAGGCCGCGCCTCAAGTTGGAACTGGATCGAATCGCCAGTCTTTTGCCTTAATCATCATTTCAATTATTTAAGGAGCTTCGAAATGGCAAACATTCAGATTTTTGACCCGGCTTTGTGTTGCAGCACCGGTGTCTGTGGCGTTGATGTCGACCAGCAATTGGTCAGCTTTTCTGCCGATGTCGATTGGGCCAAGCAGCAGGGCGCCCAAGTCGAACGTTTCAATCTTGCGCAGCAGCCCATGGCCTTTGCTGAAAATGCGGTCGTCAAAGGCTTTCTTGAGCGCTCGGGTCAAGAGGCATTGCCGCTGATTCTGGTGGATGGCGAGTTTGCCCTGGCGGGTCGCTATCCGAACCGTACCGAGTTGGCGCGTTGGGCAAAAATCGAAATTCCTGCGACCACAGAAACAACGGCTGGCCCTACGGTCGACCCGGAAAAACCGGCAAAAAGCTGTTGCAGCGGCTCCAAGTGCTGCTAATCATTTAAGGATCACCATGAAATTCCTCGAACAGCCGCCGCGTTATCTGTTTTTTACCGGCAAGGGCGGCGTCGGTAAAACCTCGATTGCTTGCGCCACCGCGATCCAGTTGGCCGCAGCCGGACGTCGCGTGCTGCTGGTCAGCACCGATCCCGCCTCGAATGTCGGCCAGGTATTTGGCGTGGAAATTGGTAACCGCATTGTCGGGATTGATGCTGTTCCAGGATTGTCGGCGCTGGAAATCGATCCGCAGGCAGCCGCCCAGGCCTACCGGGACCGGATCGTCGGTCCGGTGCGCGGGGTGCTGCCTGACGCCGTGGTCAAAGGGATCGAAGAGCAGTTGTCCGGTGCGTGCACCACGGAAATTGCCGCCTTTGACGAGTTCACCGCGCTGCTGACGGATTCAGCCCTTGTTGCCGGCTACGATCACATCATCTTCGATACCGCACCGACCGGGCA
>JAUYQT010000635.1 GCA_030697085.1 Azonexus sp.
CTGGGTCAGCTCGCGCAGCGTGTCCATGAAGCGGTAGTAACGCGACTCGTCGGACATGGCCTTGACGAATTCCTGCTCCAGTTCGGCATCTTCCGGACGGATCGGGCGAATGATGACGACTCGGCCATTGTTCATCTGCCATTCCTGGATCAAATGCACCGGGTAGGGATAGATCGCCATGTGAGCGTAGCGGTCACCTGAGGCGTTCGATGTGTGATCAATCACAATGCGCGCGTCGGCGGCAATCGCACCATTTTCGTCAACGATCAATGGGTTGAGGTCCATCTCCATGATCCACGGCAGTTCGCAGACCATCTCGGAGATGCAAAGCAGGACTTCCTTCAGGGCTTCGCGGTCGGCCGGCGGCATGTTGCGGAATTGATCGAGAATTTTTGAAGCTCGCGTTGATTCAATCAGATCCTTGGCGAGGAATTTGTTAAGCGGGGGCAGGGCGACTGAACGATCGCTGAAAATTTCAACATCCAGACCGCCGGCACCGAAGGTGATGACTGGTCCGAAAATTGGGTCACGGAAGACGCCGATCATTAATTCGCGACCATTGGGACGTGACAGGAACGGCTCGATTGAAACGCCGTTGATCTTGGCATCCGGATGACGCTTTTGCACGGTTTCGATAATGTCGTGGTAAGCGTTGCGCACGGCGGGCGCATTTTTGATGTTGAGACGCACGCCGCCGGCATCTGACTTGTGCGGCAGGTCCGGCGAATCAACCTTCATGGCAATCGGAAAACCAATTTGCTCAGCCAGCAGCAAGGCTTCGGTGGCGGTGCGGGCGACCATGGTCTGGGCTACCGGGATGCGGAAAGCACGCAGGATGGCTTTGGATTCCATCTCGGAAAGTACTTTGCGGCGCTCGGCAAGCAAGGCCTCGATCAACATCTTGGCGCCTTCTGCTTCCGGTCTGCCGTGTTGGCGGGTGGGTTCCGGGGTTTGCAGCAGCAGTTTCTGGTTGCGGTAGTATTTTGAAATGTGGTGGAACAGCTCAATCGCTGTTTCTGGCATGCGGAAGGCTGGAATGCCGGCATCTTCAAGCAATTTGCGGGCGCTGGCGACTTGCTCTTCACCCATCCAGCAACAGATCACGGTGTGCTTGAGCTGGTCGGAGATTTCAATAATTGCCTGAGCGACCCCCATTGGGTCAGTCATCGCTTGCGGCGATAGCATGACCAGCGTGCTGTCAACATTTGGATCCTGAGTAACGGCAAGGATAGCCTCACGATAACGCTCTGGTGTTGCGTCACCGGCAATGTCGATTGGGTTGCTGTGTGACCAGTTTGTTGGCATGGTCTTGTTCAGCACAGCCATCGTTTCGTTGGTTAATTGCGCCAACGGAATGTCTAGGTCACCAGCGCGGTCGGCAGCCATCGCGCCGGGGCCTCCGCCATTGGTGATGATTGCCAGACGGTTGCCCTGCGGGCGGAATTTGGAGGCAAGTGCTTTGGCGGCGTAGAAAAGTTGGCCGACGTTTTGGACGCGAACAACACCAGCGCGGCGTACGGCGGCATCAAAGACCGTGTCGGAAACCGCAGCCATGCCGGAATGCGTTGCAGCAGCGGCCGAACCAGCTTCGTGGCGGCCCGCCTTGAGCAGAATGATTGGCTTGATGCGGGCTGCAGAACGCAGGGCGCTCATGAAGCGGCGGGCATTACGGATGCCCTCAACGTACATCAGGATGTAGTGGGTTCGGTTGTCGTAAATCAGGTAGTCGAGGATTTCACCGAAATCGACGTCGGCAGTCATGCCTAGCGAGATGACTGAGGAGAAGCCGACTTGATTCGCTTTTGCCCAGTCGAGCACGGCGGAGCACATGGCGCCGGATTGCGAGACCAATGCCAGGTTGCCCGGGGCGGCGGTGATTTTGGTGAACGTGGCATTCAGGCCGAGATCCGGGCGAATGATGCCGAGGCAGTTGGGGCCGAGGATGCGTACATTGTAGGAACGGGCGATTTCAATCACCTTGCGTTCCAGTGCGGCACCGATGTGGCCGGATTCGGAGAACCCCGCGGCGATGATGATGACGTTGCGAACGCCGCTGCGTCCGCACTGCTCGATGAGTTGTGGCACGGTCTGCGGGCGGGTCGCGATGACTGCCATTTCAACGCGTGCACCAATTTCTTCGATTGACTTGTAGGCTTGCTGGCCTTGAATCGTTTCGTGCTTGGGGTTGATGGCGTATAAACGCCCCTTGTAGCCAGAGCTCAGGATGTTCTTGAAAATGATGTTGCCAACGGAGTTTTCGCGGTCGGATGCGCCGATGACTGCAACCGATTTGGGTTCGAAAAGTGCGGTTAGATAGTGCTGTTCCAACATAACGAGCCTCGTGGATGGGTATTATTGTGCAGTGCAAGATTCTGGCACAAAAGCATAGTGAATGCCATTTAAGTTATAAGGTTATATCGTGCTTCAGGCCGTGCCGGCGGTGGGCAAGATGGCGCCGGAAACGTTGCGGTCAACCTGAATTATGAGGGTAATTTCAAGCTGAGACTTTTCGCTTGCTTGATAATCTGTCGATGCCGGCTGCGGCTAACCGCCTGCTGGCATTTTTTCTCCCATTTTGCTCAGCGACAACACTTCCCGATATGACCAACTTCTTGAATAATTTGCCGCAAACCTTATCCCCGTCACCCTGGCTGGATCAGCACATGGCCAGCATTCCACATGGTGGGCAGGTGCTTGATCTGGCCTGTGGTAGTGGTCGCCACACGCGATTGTTGGTTGAGCGCGGCTATCCAGTGCTGGCGGTCGATCGGAATGCTCAGGCGTTGGCAGGATTGCTGGGTTTAGCCGGAGTGAAAACGCTTGAACTTGATCTCGAAGGGGCTGACTGGCCGCTGGCCGGGCAGTATTTTGCTGGCATAGTTGTGACAAATTATCTGTGGCGCCCGCACCTGCCTGATGTGTTGGCCCTGTTGGCGCCGGGTGGTGTGCTGATCTACGAAACCTTCATGCTGGGCAATGAGGCGTTTGGCAAGCCGTCTAACCCTGATTTTCTGTTGCGTTCCGGTGAGTTGCGCCGAGCGGCTGGCGTTGCCGGTTTGCGGGAAATTGCTTTTATGGAAGGCTACTTGGACAGCCCGAAGCCAGCGATGGTTCAGGCGATTTGCGCCCGACGCGACTGAACAATTGCTGTCGCCAGTTGAGCAATACCGGTAGGTGAAAGATCGCCCGTCGTAAAGTCTGGCGAGTCTTGCATACCGCTGAAGTTGCGGTTCTGCGAGCCGCGGTACAAAGGATCGTAATGCAGTTCGAGTAATTCGCGAACTAGCGAGGACCATTCTCCTGCGTGAATAAATTGCGACCAGCGGCTCAGGGTTTCCCGACTTTGCAGGCTGCGCAGGACGTCGAGCCGCTGAATCAGAAAGTCCGGCTGGTTCAGGAAATAGGCATAGTCCTTGAGCAGGAAATCGACCCGGGCATCGAGGCTGGCGATGATGTTCAGGCATTCACTGCCGCGCATGCGCTCGATCAGCGCTTGTGGCAGGTGCAGATTGCCGATCTTGCGGCTTTCTGCTTCGACGTAAATCGGGCGGTTGGGGTCAAGTTTTTGCAGCGTTTGCAGCAGGCTGGTTTCAAACCACTTCTGTGAGGGTTGTGGTTGTTTTGGCAGCTCGCCAAGGACCGAACCCTTGTGACTCGCCAGATCTTCAAGATCGAGAATCTGCTCACCCAGATCGCCAATGGCTTGCAGGACGGCTGTTTTTGCGCTGCCCGTGGCGCCAGCGATGATCTTGAATTCAAACTGTGCCGGTAGCGCTTCCAGGCAGGCGATCACGTGGCTGCGCCAGGCTTTGTAGCCGCCGTCGAGATGCCCGGCGTGCCAGCCGATGGCGCGAAAGACGATGCTCATCGAACCGCTGCGATCACCGCCTCGCCAGCAGTAGATCAGCGGTTTCCAGTTGCGCGGCCGGTCGAGAAAGCTCGCCCGCAGGTGGCGGGCAATGTTTTCGGAGACATAGGCGGCGCCGATTTTCTTGGCTTCGAAGGGGGATACTTGTTTGTACAGCGTGCCCACTTCAATGCGTTGATCGTTATCCAGCACCGGGCAATTGATTGCGCCGGGAATGTGATCTTCGGCAAATTCAGCGGGGGAGCGAACATCGATAATTTCATCGAAGGCGGCAAGGTCGGCAATGCTTGGGCGGGGCGGCTTCATTGGGTCATTTTAGCAGCGGGAGAATGGCCGGCCAGAGATGATCGAGGATTAGCGGTTGCGCTTCTGCGGTGGGATGCAGGTTGTCAGCCTGGAAGAACTGGGCCTGGGCGGCGATGGGTTCAAGAAGAAAATTGAGCAAAGCCGCTTTTTTGCGGCGCGCTATTTCACTAAAGCTGTTGTCAAATTCCGTGGCATAAGGGCCGTAATTTGGTGGCAGGCGAATACCAGTGAGCAGGACTTTGCTACCGTTGCGCCGAGCCGCATCGACCATGGCATTCAGATTGTCACGCATCTGGCTCAAAGGCAGGCCGCGCAAACCGTCGTTGGCGCCTAGCGCAATAATGATAATGGCCGGTTTGTGCTGCACGAGGGCTTGAGGCAGTCGGGTGCGCCCGCCGGCGGTGGTCTCGCCCGAGATCGATAAATTGGCAACGTTATAATCAAGCTGTTTTTCGCTCAGGCGCTTGCCGGTGCTAAGAAAGACCGAGAGCAGAAAGACACTCAGAAACAGCCATTC
>JAUYQT010000754.1 GCA_030697085.1 Azonexus sp.
CGGTAGTCGGTAGTCGGTAGTCGGTAGTCGGTAGTCGGTAGTCGGTAGTCGGTAGTCGGTAGTCGGTAGTCGGTAGTCGGTAGTCGGTAGTCGAAAGTCGAAAGTCGGTAGTCGGTAGTCGAAAGTCGGTAGTCGAAAGTCGGTAGTCGGTAGTCGAAAGTCGAAAGTCGAAAGTCGAAAGTCGAAAGTCGAAAGTCGCAAGTCGCAAGTCGCAAGTCGCAAGTCGCAAGTCGCAAGTCGCAAGTCGCAAGTCGCAAGTCGAAAGTCGAAAGTCGAAAGTCGGTAGTCGCAAGTCGGCGGAAATGGCCAGTCTGGCCGGACGTTTCAAGCTGAGTTAAAGGGAAATGCCGAGATGAAAAAAATCCGTAGCCTGCTCGTGGCCAATCGCAGCGAAATTGCCATTCGCGTTCTTCGTGCCGCCTCGGAAATGGGCATCCGAACGGTGGCGATCTATTCCAATGAAGATCGCTTCGCCTTGCATCGCTTCAAGGCCGACGAGTCTTACCTGGTTGGGGCCGGCAAGAAGCCGATCCAGTCGTATCTCGACATTGACGACATTATTCGCATCGCCCGGGAGGCCGAGGTCGATGCGATTCACCCCGGCTACGGTTTTCTCTCGGAAAATCCCGACTTCGCCGATGCCTGCGTCAAGGCCGGGATCGCCTTCATCGGCCCGAATGGCGAGGTGATGCGCCGTCTTGGCAACAAGGTGGCGGCGCGCGAACTGGCCGAACAGGCCGGGGTGCCCGTGGTCCCGGCGACCAAGGCTTTGCCGCTCGATCTGGCGCAGGCGCAGAAGATGGCCGCCGCCGTCGGTTATCCGCTGATGCTGAAAGCCAGTTGGGGCGGCGGCGGGCGCGGCATGCGGGTGGTTGAGACGGAGGCAGAGCTGGCGCCGGCGCTTGATGTGGCACGGCGTGAGTCGCTCGCGGCTTTCGGCAATGACGAGGTTTATCTGGAAAAGCTGGTGCGCCGGGCGCGTCATGTTGAAGTTCAGATCATGGGCGACCGCCACGGCAAGCGGGTGCACCTGTTTGAGCGGGATTGCACGGTACAACGGCGCAACCAGAAAGTGGTCGAGCGCGCCCCGGCGCCGTATCTCGATGCGGCGACCCGGCAGGAATTGTGTGCCTCGGCCCTGCGTCTGGCGCAGGCCGCCAATTACACCCATGCCGGCACGGTTGAATTTCTGATGGATGCCGATAGCGGCAAGTTCTATTTCATCGAGGTCAATCCGCGTATTCAGGTCGAGCACACGGTGACTGAGCAGATTACCGGCGTCGACATCGTCAAGGCGCAGATTCGCATCACGGAAGGCTACCGGATCGGCGAAGAGGAATCCTTCGTGCCGGAACAGGCGGATATCCGTATGTCCGGCCACGCCTTGCAATGCCGGGTGACGACCGAAGACCCGGAAAACAACTTCACGCCGGATTACGGCAAGATGACGGTTTACCGTAGTGCTGCGGGTTTCGGCATCCGTCTTGATGCCGGCACGGCCTATTCCGGCGCGGTGATTACGCCGTTTTACGATTCCTTATTGGTCAAGGTGACGGCCTGGGGGCGTAGCAGTGATGAGGCGGCGCTGCGCATGGATCGCGCCTTGCGTGAATTTCGCGTGCGCGGCCTCGCCACCAACCTGCAGTTTCTCGAGAACGTCATTGTGCATCCGTTGTTCCGTTCCGGCGAGTGCACGACGCGCTTCATCGACAACACGCCCGAACTCTTCAATTTTGCCAAGCGGCACGACCGCGCCAGCCGTTTGCTCAAGTTCCTGGGCAATGTTGCGGTCAACGGCAATCCGGAGATGAAAGGGCGCCAGCTGCCAACGCTGCCGCTGGCGTGTCCGATCAAGCCTGATTTTGATCTCGGCGCGGCGATCCCGGCCGGCACTCGCGACCAACTGAAGACGCTGGGCGCCAAGGGCTTTTCCGACTGGATGAAAGCGCAGCCGCAAATCCTGCTCACCGATACCTCGATGCGCGACGCGCATCAGTCGCTGTTCGCCACCCGCATGCGGACGCACGACATGCTGGCCATCGCGCCGTACTACGCCCGCATGGCGCCAAATCTGTTTTCGCTGGAATGCTGGGGCGGCGCGACTTTCGATGTCGCCTTGCGTTTTCTCAAGGAAGATCCGTGGGAACGTTTGCAACGGCTGCGCCAGGAAGTGCCGAACATCCTCTTCCAGATGTTGTTGCGCGCTTCCAACGCGGTCGGTTACACCAATTACAGCGACAACGTCGTGCGTTATTTTGTCCAGCAGGCGGCGGCAAACGGGGTCGATGTCTTCCGTGTCTTCGATTCCCTGAACTGGGTTGAAAACATGCGGGTCGCCATGGATGCGGTGATCGAAAGTGGCACCTTGTGCGAAGGCACGCTGTGCTACACCGGCGACATCTTCGATCACGGTCGACCCAAATTTAACCTCAAATATTACGTCGACCTCGCCAAGCAGCTGGAAAAAGCCGGCGCGCACATTATCGGCATCAAGGACATGGCCGGCGTCTGCAAACCGCGGGCGATCAGCGCGCTGGTCAAGGCCCTGAAAGAAGAAGTCGGCCTGCCGCTGCACTTTCACACCCACGACACCAGCGGCATCGCTGCCGCTTCCGTACTGGCAGCCGTTGACGCCGGTTGTGATGCGGTCGACGGCGCGCTGGACGCCCTCAGCGGCCTGACCTCGCAGCCCAATCTGGGCTCGATAGCAGCGGCGCTCAAGGGCAGCGAACGCGACCCCGGCGTTGATCTTGCCGCTTTACAGGCGCTGTCCCATTACTGGGAAGGCGTGCGGCACGCCTATGCGCCATTCGAGCCGGAAATCCGCTCCGGCACCTCCGACGTGTACAACCATGAAATGCCCGGTGGCCAATACACCAATTTGCGCGAGCAGGCCCGGGCCATGGGCCTGGCACATCGTTGGCCGGAAATCTCCAGCGCCTATGCCAAGGTCAATCGCCTGTTCGGTGACATCGTCAAGGTGACGCCGACCTCCAAAGTAGTCGGTGACATGGCGATCTTCATGGTCGCCAATGATCTGAAGCCGGAAGATGTCAGCAACCCGGCCAAGGAGATCGTCTTCCCGGAGTCAGTCATTTCGCTGTTCAAGGGCGAACTCGGCTTCCCGCCGGAAGGTTTTCCCAAGGCGCTGGAGGCCAAAGTGCTCAAGGGCGGCCAGCCGCTTGCCGGGCGCGCCGGTGACTTCCTGCCGGCGGTCGATTTGGTCGCCACGCGCAAGGAACTGGAGGCGGCGATCGAGCGCCATGCCAGCGACACCGATCTGGCGTCCTACCTGAT
>JAUYQT010000788.1 GCA_030697085.1 Azonexus sp.
CGACATGCCCTTGAACAGCGCGATGTTCTGGAAAGTGCGGGCAATATTCTGGTGCGCCGCCATATGCGGCTCCATCTTTTTACGCTCGGCGCCGCGGAAGAAAACCTTGCCTTCCTGCGGGTGATAAACACCGTTGATGACGTTGAGCATCGAACTCTTGCCGGCGCCGTTCGGGCCGATGATGGCGCGGATTTCATGCTCATGGACGTTGAAGGAAATATCGGTCAGCGCCTTGACGCCGCCGAAACGCAACGAAATATTTTGCAGGTCGAGAATGACGTCGCCTATTTTTTTGCTCATGTCAGGCCGCCTTTTTCACAATCGGGAAGGTTTTTGCCTCGGCAATCTTCAGATCAGCCGACACTTTGCCGCGCCGGCCATCTTCAAACTTGACCTCGGTTTCGATGAGCTGTGATGTCTTGCCGGCGTACAGCGCATCAATCAGTACCTTGTATTTTTCCGCGACGAAATTACGCCGCACTTTGCGTGTCCGAGTCAGTTCGTCATCGTCTGGATCAAGTTCTTTATGCAGCACGAGGAAACGATGGATCTGCGAGTCGGCCACCATCACGTCATGCACCAGATCGGCATTGATTTGCTCGACGCACTCGCGAATCAGCTCCAGCACTTCCGGCTTGCTGGCCAGATCGGCGTAACCGGAATAGGAAATGCCGCGCCGCTCAGCCCAGTTGCCGACCGCGCCGACATCAATATTGACGAAGGCGCAGACCATGTCGCGCTGGTGGCCGAAGCAGACGACTTCCTTGATGAACTGGAAGAACTTCAGCTTGTTCTCGATGTAATTCGGGGCGAACATCGCGCCGTTCGACAGCTTGCCGACATCCTTGGCGCGGTCGATGATTTTCAGATGCCCGTCTTCATCGAGGAAGCCGGCATCGCCGGTCATGAAATAGCCCTCGGCGTTGATCGACTCGGCGGTGGCATCCGGCCGTTTGTAATATTCCTTCAACAGCATCGGTCCTTTGACCAGTACTTCACCGTTGTCGGCAATCCTGATTTCGACGCCTGGTGCTGGTTGACCGACGGAATCGAACTTGATCTGCCCATCCGGCTGAATGCAGACGTAGGCGCAGGTTTCAGTCTGGCCGTAAAACTGTTTCAGATTGATCCCCATCGAGCGATAGAAACGGAACAGCTCCGGCCCAATTGCCGCCCCCGCCGTATAGGCGACGCGGATGCGGCTCATGCCGAGGACGTTGCGTAGCGGTGCATAAATCAGCACATTGCCCAGCCAGTATTGAAAGCGGTCGCCGAAGCTCACCGTCTTGCCGTCAAGAATGTCCGAGCCACAACGTTTGGCGACAGCCATGAAATGGTGGAAAACCTTTTGCTTGATCTGGCCGGCGTCTTCCATGCGAATCATCACGGAAGTGAGCAGACTCTCAAACACCCGCGGTGGGGCGAAATAGCAGGTTGGGCCGATTTCACGCAGGTCGGTCATCACCGTCTCGCCTGATTCCGGGCAATTGATCGTGAATCCCGCGACCAGCGCCTGAGCATAGGAAAACAGATGATCGCCGACCCAGGCCATCGGCAGGTAGGAAAGAATGTCGCCATCGGCCCCCAAATTATCGACCTGCACACCGCCCTGCGCCGCGGCAATGAAAGCGGCGTGGGTCTGGCAGACGCCTTTCGGCTTGCCGGTCGTGCCCGAGGTGTAAAGCATCACCGAGATATCGTCGAAATGCCCGAGTTCGATTTCGGCATTGAGAAAATTCGGGTGATTGCGGTCGTGAATCCGCCCCATTTCCATCAACTCATGGATGTCGTGCAGGAAGGGCTGGTTGTAATGACGCATGCCACGCGGGTCGTCATAAAGAATGTGTTCCAGCGCGCCGGTCTGCTCCTTGATTTCGAGCAGTTTGTCGACCTGTTCCTGATCTTCGACGATGGCGAAACGGATGCTGGCATCCTGTAACGCAAAAAGCATTTCGCCAGCAACGGCATCTTGATAGAGCGGCACCGGCACGCCGCCCAGGCATTGCGCCGCGCTCATCATCATGTACAAATGCGGTCGGTTATCGCCGATCACCGCCAGATTGTCGCCGCGCTTGAAACCGAGCGCCGCCAGACCGCAAGCCAGGGCGCGGACACGCTCAGCGACATCGGACCAGGTCCAGGTTTGCCAGATGCCGAGATGTTTCTCGCGCATGGCCGGCGCATCGGGACGCGTTTGGGCGTGATGGAAAAGCAGCCGCGGGAAGGTATGTAAACCATCCAGCGAAGCGAAATTCGCCTGCTTGGGCATTATTTAGTCTCCTCATTGCCGCACTTGGGAATGGCGCAGTCTAACGTTCGTTTGAATCATTGTGGGGATTGCCGGGCGCCGCGTAAACCTTGCAGTGCAACATAGCGAATCACTCACTGAGGGACCCAGCATATACAGAGGGTCAGCTTATAATTGTCATCGAGCAGACAATCCAGGAATTAAATTGAAAAATATTGAGGAACTGCTGCGCACCTCGCTCTGGGGGCAGTCGCTGACCGAGGAAGAAATGCTCAAGGCGCTGGCGGGCACCTGCGAACGCAGCTTTGCGGCGGGCGCTTTCATTTGCATGAAGGGCGAGCCAGTTGATTACTGGATGGGTATCGTTAACGGGCTGGGCAAAATGGCCAGCCACTGGACGACCGGCAAAACGACCTCGCTGACCGGCATCAGCTCCGGCGGGTGGTTTGGCGAAGGCTCGCTGCTCAAGTCCGAGCTGCGCCGCTATGACGTCATGGCGATCCGTGAAACCCGTGTTGCCTTCATGAACCGCAGCACTTTCTACTGGCTGATGGATCACAGCATTCCTTTCAACCGCTACCTGATCGCCCAGATCAACGAACGCCTCGGCCAGTTTATCGGCATGATCGAAAACGAACGCATGCTCGATACCGACGCCCGCATTGCCCGTGGTCTGGCCGCATTGTTCAATCCGGTGCTCTATCCGGGGACCAATCGCTTGCTGCAGATTTCGCAGGAAGAGCTCGGTTATCTGGCTGGCGTTTCGCGGCAGCGGGCCAATCAGGCGTTGAAGGTGCTTGAAGATGCCGGGCTGGTGCGTAGCGAATATGGCGGCATCAATGTGATTGACCTGGAAGGCTTGCGCAGTTTCGGGGATTGAACCCGATTCATCCGGCCTTTCTCCCATTAACTTTCCTGAATACACCTGATGACTGACCTGCTCCAATTCTGGCAACTCAGCGGCGGCTGGATTATTGGCGCGACGCTCGTCGCCATTTTTTTTGGCTTCATGCTGCGCTTTGTGCTGCCCGCCTGGCTGCTTGATCGGGAGCTACGCCTCGCTACCGGCCAGTTGCTTGCCCGTTTGGCCAACGGCGGGGCAATCGACCCCGCCGAGCTTGGGCGCGACATCATGGCGACGCCTCATTTGCGCCACCTCTGGCGCGAGTTTGCCCAAACACTGCACCGTTACAACGAACCCGGCCAGCCAACCGAGTGGCGAACGACGGCGGTGGCCAGCCAGTTTTTTTCCGAGCCGGCGCTGGTTGATACGCCGCTAAAAATTGGTTTCTACAAACACCTGCCGGGCATCCTGACCGGCATCGGCATCATCGGCACCTTCTCCGGGCTGATTGTCGGCCTCGGCGGTTTTCAGGTGTCGCGCGATACCGAAGCCGTGCGCAGCAGCCTGCATGACCTGATCCTCAGCGTCGG
>JAUYQT010000803.1 GCA_030697085.1 Azonexus sp.
GGCGGCAGGTAGAAATCGACGATTTCCGGATACTGCTTTTGCAGCAGTGGCACAAAGACCTCATTCAGCGCAACGCCGAGAATCGCCGGCTCGTCGGGCGGTTTGCCGGTGTAGGTGCTGTGGTAAATCGGGTTTTTACGCATGGTGATGCGGTCGACCGTGAAAACCGGGAAATTTGCCTGCTCGTTGTAGTAGCCGGTGTGGTCGCCATACGGGCCTTCGAGCGCCATTTCATCGGGATGAATCACCCCTTCCAGCACGATTTCGGCCGAGGCCGGGACTTGCAGGGCCGAGCCGATGCATTTCACCAGCTCCGTCTTGCCGCCCCGCAGCAGACCGGCAAACTGGTATTCGGACAGCGAGTCCGGCACCGGCGTCACCGCACCAAGGATGGTCGCCGGATCGCAACCGAGCACGACCGCTACCGGGAAGGGCTGGCCGGGGTTGGCCAGTTGGTGCTCACGAAAATCCAGCGCCCCACCACGATGCGCCAGCCAGCGCATGATCAGCTTGTTCGGGCCCAGCACCTGCTGGCGATAAATGCCGAGATTCTGCCGAGTCTTGTGCGGCCCCTTGGTGACAACCAGGCCCCAGGTAATCAGCGGCGCCACATCGCCCGGCCAGCAATGCTGGATCGGCAGGCGCGACAGATCGACATCCTTGCCTTCCCAGACGATGTCCTGACAAGCTGCGGTCGACACCGTTTTCGGCGCCATATTCATCACCTGCTTGAGGATCGGCAGCTTGTCCCAGGCGTCCTTCAGGCCCTTCGGCGGTTCCGGCTCCTTCAGGTAAGCGAGCAATTTGCCGACTTCACGCAACGCCTGCACCGATTCTTCACCCATGCCGAGCGCCACCCGCTTCGGCGTGCCGAACAGGTTGGCGAGCACCGGAATGGTGTGACGAGTCTGGCCGGTTTTGGGCTTCTCGAACAGGATGGCCGGGCCTTCGGCACGTAGCACGCGGACGCAGATTTCGGTCATTTCGAGGTGCGTATCGACCTCCACCGAGACACGCTTCAGTTCGCCGGTCTTTTCCAGTTGCGATATGAAGTCGCGCAGGTCGTGATATTTCATCGGAGCTGCCTTTGGCAACAAGCCGCGTCAGCACGCATCAGCGTGTTCCGCCAACAATTTTTTGATAGACGAATGCCGCAACGGCCAGCGTCATGTTCTGGTCGGGCTTGACGAATTTGATGCCATGCAGGAAAGGCATGGCTGGATCAACCTTCTCGTCGGCAATCGAACAGATAAGGCTGTCGAATACGGCGAAGGACTGCATGTCGTTAATCGAAATCTTGAATTTGACGCTGATGATATCGCCCTTGCTACCGAGCCGCCCTTTGGTCCGCAAGGCGGCGCCACCGGTACTCAGATTGACAATCTTGCCGGCACTCACGCCAGTTTCGCCTTCCACACTGACCGAGGCGATCAGATCGACATCGATCCGCGAGTCCTTGCGAATTTCCAGGCCACGCACCTCGCGCGGATACGACAGGTGAACATGCGGAAACGGCACGCTGGTCTGCCGGGCAACAACACTGGTAAAGGCGTAGGCATTTTGCCCGGAGAAGAAACGAACGATGAACGACTGCCCCTCCTTGAGCATGACGAATTCACCCTCGGCTTCCGGGACGCTGACAATCAAACCACGATTTTTCAGGTAACCGATCAGCTTGACGGTCAAGCGTGGGGCATCGGGCGAACTTTGCATCTGCAAAGCATCGCCGATGCGGATCTTCGTCGCCTCCAGCGTCGATATCGACTCCCGCGAAGTCAGCGCCTCCTTGGCAACCGGCGCAGAATCGAGCGGTGCGGCGCGCTCATTCAAATTCCGGTAAAGGCCGCGCTCGATAAGCAGTTCACATTGACGCGCACTTTCAATGATGGCGCCGCGCTTGAGCAGCAAGATGCGGTTGCTATCATAAAGCGGGTTAAGCAAGGGCTTGCCGACCTCAACGTCATTGGCACCCACCTTGATAAATTCACTTTGTTTTTCCCCAGCCAAAAGATCCCCCCCTACGCCGATGATCGCCCCGCACCTGTACCAGCAAAAAGCCGGCCCCCAAAACGAGTTGTTTTACCTCACAAACACCCCGGAAAACCCGAAATCAAGCACGATACCCATAAATATAGCCAGTCCGACATACGTGTTGTGCAAAAAGGCCCTGAAGCAGGCCTGCCGCTCACGGCGGCGAATCCAGACATAGTGCATGCCCATGATCTCGGCGGCGACGATCAGACCGATATAAAAAGCCCAGCCCAGATGCAAACGGTAGCCGACCCAGCCGAGGATACCGAGTGTCGCCGCGTAGCACAGCATCACCGCCAGTACATCAAAACGCCCGAAGGTAATCGCCGAGGTCTTGATGCCGATTTTCAGGTCATCCTCGCGGTCGACCATGGCATATTCGGTATCATAGGCCACCGCCCAAAAAATATTCGCCAGCAGCAGCAACCAGGCCTCCAGCGGCACCGTGTGCAAGTGTGCTGCGTAAGCCATTGGAATGCCAAAGCCGAAAGCGACACCGAGATAAGCCTGGGGAATGGCCAGGAAGCGTTTGGTAAAGGGATAA
>JAUYQT010000832.1 GCA_030697085.1 Azonexus sp.
ATGGCAATCGTAATGAACCAGTTAATGCGAGCCAGGGGAATGGCGGATTTTGCCGAAGTGACACATGCGCTTTGGGACCATTCGATCAAATCCGCCGCTGCCGCGCGCATCATCGCCAAAAACATGACCCGCCTCAATGCCGACGAAGCCATGCTGGCCGGCCTGATTCACGATCTTGGCGCCTTTTACATGCTCTACCGCGCAACACAATATGAAGAGCTCCGCCACCGCCCGGACAGCGTTAAATATTTAATTATCCAGTGGCATGAAAGTATTGGTGTTTCGTTACTCAACGCGCTCGGTATTCCTGAGGAAATCGTCGAGGCGACCGCCGATCACGATCGCATTCGCACTACACCATCACCCATTCGCAACCTGTCAGACGTGATTTACGTTGCCAATATGCTCGCTGGAGGACATTTTGAGTGGCTCATGCAAGACCAACCTGATCACCCAGAGGATTTGAATATTTTGAATGAAAAATATGGTCAACTACAGCCGGAAATCGATGCGCTTGTTCTTGAAATGAAAGCCAGCTTCAGTTGAAACTGAAATTCAGCCCTTTCGGCCATGACCGGTTTTGACCTGGGTGGACGCCAGAATTCCCCGCAAAATATTAATTTCATCCTGTTCCAGCCTTACCCGTCCAAACAAGCGGCGCAGTTTGGGCATCAACCGCCCCGGTTGGGCCGGGTTGAAAAACCCCGTATCCGTCATCACTGACTCTAAATGCACCAACAACCCTTCCACTTCACCTTGTGTTGCAGCGGGTGACGTGAATGGGGTTACCCCCTGAACAGCAGCAGGTGGCCTTTCTGAAAACGCAGCCATTCGACATTCGTAGCAAAGTACCTGAACAGCCGAACCCAGATTAAGCGAGCTAAACTCAGAATTAGTCGGTATCGTTACCGCTGCTTGGCAATGCATTATTTCTTCATTGCTCAAGCCCACTGTTTCATTGCCAAAAACCAACGCAACTTCGCCGTATTTGGCCTCAGCCAGTAATCGAGCCACGGTTTCTCGTGGCTGACCAATTACCGGCCCCAAATCCCGTTGGCGTGCCGAAAGTGCCACCGCATAAGTGCTGCCGGCCAATGCATCGGCCAGAGAAGTGGTAATTTTTGCCCTTTGTAGCAGGTCGACCGCGCCGGTTGCCCGCGTATCGGCCTCTGGATCGGGAAACTGCTTGGGCGAGACCAAATAGAGACTGGACAAGCCCATCGTCTTCATGGCCCGCGCTACAGCGCCAATATTGCCGGGATGACTTGGGCGACAGAGCACCACTCTGATGCGTGACAGCAGGACTTCCGGGTTCATAGTGTAAAATTCAATCTTTAAAATATTATTCGGGCAGCTTCGGCGACCTGATAGCTCTTTAAGCCATGCATCCAGCCCTGAATATCGCCATAAAGGCCGCGCGCCGCGCCGGCCAAGTTATTAACCGTGCTTCAAA
Source organism: Azonexus sp. (assembly GCA_030697085.1). Taxonomy (GTDB): domain Bacteria; phylum Pseudomonadota; class Gammaproteobacteria; order Burkholderiales; family Rhodocyclaceae; genus Azonexus. Next base: position 1,454 of record JAUYQT010000832.1, read on the forward strand.
CGATCTTGATTTGATTCAGGTTACGACTAAGCAACCCAACGATTTTGTCACGGAAGTCGATAAAGCGGCTGAAGTCGCCATCATCGAAATCCTGCGTGACGCCTATCCAAGCTACAGCATTTTAGCAGAGGAGTCGGGCTCATCTGCCGGCAAAGGTGGCGCAGACTCCGAGTATCAATGGATCATCGACCCGCTCGATGGCACAACGAACTTCATTCACGGCATGCCGCAGTATGCAGTTTCGATTGCCCTGGCTAAAGCCGGCGTGGTGGAACAAGCCGTCGTTTTCGATCCCAACCGGAACGAACTCTTCACTGCCAGTAAGGGTGGCGGTGCCTTCCTCAATGAGCGCCGCATTCGTGTTTCGCGCCGTAACAAGCTGCAGGATTCGTTAATCGGCACCGGTTTCCCATACCGGATGTTCGATCATATCGACACCTATCTGGCTATTTTCAAAGAACTGGCGCAAAAAACTGCCGGCCAGCGCCGTCCGGGTGCTGCCTCACTGGATCTTGCCTACGTTGCTTCGGGCCGGTTTGATGGCTTCTGGGAATTCGGCCTCTCGCCCTGGGACATGGCCGCCGGTGCGCTATTGATTTCAGAAGCGGGCGGACTGGTAAGCGATATGCGTGGCGAGGCGAACTATCTTGAAACCGGTAACCTGATTGCCGGCACACCCAAGGTATTCGCGCCCCTGCTTAATCTGATTCAGGAAAAGCTGCCTTCATCAGTGCGCGGCTAAAAATTATTCAACACTACAAAAAGCGCCATATCGGCGCTTTTTTTCATTAAGCGAACGAAAAAATCCGGCAAAAATAGTGTTCGCCAGCCCGTTAATTGATTTGCGTTGCCATCAACCGAGTGTCCGATTTGTATAATTAAACGCTTATGGCCGACCATTTTTCACTCGCACAGCATTTACAGAACGCAGCAACCGAACATCCGGCTGCGCCCGCCTTGCTTTACGACGGAAAAATCTGGACATTCGTCGAACTTTTAGCCGAATGTCAGGCGCTGGCGGAACAAATTGGGCAAGGCCCGCAGCCATTAGTCAAACTCGCTGACACCATCCAACTCGCCCACCACGCCTACGCCTGTAGCCTGAAAAATAGGCCATTTTGGCCAGTCGCCCCCAGGGCCAGCAATTGTTTCTATGGATCCAAGGGCAGCCGATATTTCTATACTCCCGGGACCCGCATCTCCTTTTCTGTTCGCAGCAAGCCATTGCCAAATACCATCTCAGCGCTAACTGACGTGGCGTTGATTATTTCGACCAGTGGTAGTGAGGGCCAACCGCGTGCCGTGCTTCTAGGCAATGTCCAACTCGATAGCGCAGCAGCGGCCTCTAACAAATGCCTGCCGCTTGCCCCCGGCGATCTCTGGCTGAACTGTCTACCGCTTTACCATATTGGTGGCCAGGCAATTCTTTGGCGCTGTGCCCGTGCAGCGGCTGGCGTACTGCTGCATGAAGGTTATAACGTCGACGCGGTTGCCCGCGACCTGCAACGACACCCGGTCACTCATATTTCGCTGGTTCCAGCCATGCTTGCCCGGCTTGTTGAGCAAAAGGTCAAACCACCATCCACCTTGCGCGTAAGCTTAATTGGCGGCGCCGCGCTATCGCGCACGCTCTACGACAAAGCGATGACCGCCGGCTGGCCGCTCTACCCGAGCTATGGGATGAGCGAAACATCAGCTCAATTCGCCACTTTTAAGCCCGGCGACGGAGCGTGGCACGAAGGCATGGTTGGCCAGCCAATGCCCAATCACGAAATCCGCATCAACCACGATGGCCGCATCGTAGTTCGTGGTCCGCAAATTATGCTCGGGTACCTGCAGGGCGGCGGCATTGATCGGGACGGCTGGCTGACCACTGGCGATCTCGGCAACCTTGATGCCAACGGCCGCCTGAGCGTCATCGGCCGAGCCGACGACATGCTGATCAGCGGCGGACGCAATGTACATCCACTCGAAATCGAATCCTGCCTCGCCGCCTGCCCGGGCGTCAGCGATGTCGCTGTGACCGGGTTGCCCGACCCGGTCTGGGGCAATCTGATTGTCGCGCTGATCGTCGGCACAAGCGGCACAAACGCCCTGCTCGACCACGCCCGGCAACATCTACCAAACGCCGCCTTGCCGCGTAAGATAGTTTTTCTTGAAAGCCTGCCACGAAATGCTGCCGGCAAGCTCGAACGTGCTGCGCTACGCCGCCTTGCAAACGCACCCGCCGCATGATCGACCAACTGCGCCGCCAACTCGCCTCTCCCGAGCTAACACGCCGCCTGGAAAAACTGGCTGGCAGCACGCCTAGCGCAGCACCACTCAGCCTGTATCTGGATTTAGGCCCGCTTGATAACGACTGGCTGGCTCTATTGCCGGCCAACGGCCCATTCTGGTATCGCGCCCGACCGGCTCATCAGGAATTTCGCCTTGGCATAGGACATGCGCTGCACGTCACGAGTGCTGGCCGAAATCGCTTCGCGGCCCTTGACAACACTCTGAGCGGATTTTGCCAACAATGGCGTAGCGAAGCGCAACCCCTGGTTTTTGCCGGTTTTGCCTTTGACGGCACCGCCCCCAACCACGCCCAATTTCCCAATGCTCTACTGGCGATTCCTGCCATCCTGCTTGAAAACATCAACGGTCGTTGTTCGGCCACACTTTCGACATCCGTCGGTCGACACCGGCAAGCCATTCAGGATTGGCTACATTGCCTAAGTAAACCGGCCCGCATCGAAAATGAAAAATTACTCGCCAGCCATCCGGAAACCTTGGCTGAGCGCGCCTGGGTCGCCCGCACCAACGCCGCCCTACGCGATATTGAGGCAGGCCGACTCGATAAAATCGTACTTAGCCGCCAGCGAAAACTGATCGCCAGCCAGCCATTTTCTGCGGCACAAATTCTTGCCCGACTGCTTGATCAACAAGCCGCCTGCCTGATCTATGCCCACGGCAACGGGACGCAGACCTTTCTCGGTGCCAAACCGGAACGACTGGTTCGCCTGCAAGGCAAGCAAGTCAGCGCTGACGCCCTGGCCGGTACTGCCTGGCCCGACTCAGCAGAACTTGTCAGCGAAAAGAATCAGCACGAACAGTCGCTAGTTATTCGCGCCGTTTACGAAGCGTTACGCCCACTGTGCACTCAACTGCCACAAATTAGTCCACCCATGGCCCACCCGGCTGGGCACTTAATGCACCTGCGCAGCGAAATCACCGCCACGGTAAAAACCGGAACAAGGCTTTTCGATCTTGTCCGCGCCCTCCACCCGACACCTGCCGTCGGTGGCTTTCCGGTAGCGGCAGCACAAGCGTGGCTAACCGCCCACGGAGAACAACGCCCGGCCTGGTATAGCGGCGGTTTCGGCATACTCACCCCGGATGGCGACGGCGAATTTTCAGTCGCACTACGTTCGGCCCTGCTTGACGGCAACTCAGCCGAACTGCATGCCGGCGCCGGCATTGTTGCCGGCTCCGACCCACAGCAGGAACTGGCCGAAACCGAGGCCAAACTGGGCACACTGTTTGCCGCCCTCAGCCCGACGACGCCTGCTGCCAAAAACGGAACGATTGGCTGAGGAAGTACTTATAGGAATGCCTCCTGGTTTACTTCGTTTGCCCTGAATTTATCGGCAAGAACTATCGATTAACGTCGACCACCACACGACCGCGCACCTTGCCGTCAAGCAACTCAGCGCCCACCACAAGTGCTTCGGTCAACCCGATTTCCC
>JAUYQT010000007.1 GCA_030697085.1 Azonexus sp.
GAAAAGCCGGATGCACGATCGGCAGCGAAACCTGTGGATAGAAAACAAAACGGTCGCCCTGATCCTTCGTCGGATGGACAAAGCGTGAGTATTGACTGATCAGGCTAAGGTCGGTTTTCAGCACATTGGGCTTGTAACCGAAAATATTGATTTGCGGTTCAAGAAAATATGGCCGATCGATCGGGTTTTTCGGGTCGGGCTGCAAAGTTTGGTAATGCAAGACCTGAGTACTAATCTGCAACCAAGGGGCTGGCGAATAATTGAGGGCGACCTGGCGGGGGAGTTGCGTTAATGAAGTCTGCAACAAGCGGGAAGACATATCCTGCCAATAGAGATCATCCGAGACGCCATTCCAGTTCAGTGCGCCGGAAAAGCCCCGCCCAAAGTTCTGCTGATGCTCAAACTTGTAGGCATAGCGCTTGCGATTATCAACCTCATCATTCGGCAGATATTCCAGCCGGGTAACACCCCGATAGTTGTAGTCAAGATATTGCACTTCAGCGCCCAACTGGAATCCACGCTTGGCCATATAGCGAGGATAAAAGGTGGCATCGTAATTAGGTGCAATGCTCCAGTAATAGGGAACAGCCAGATCCAGACCATTTTTCGTCGAGGCCGAAAATACCGGATGCAAGAATCCTGAATGACGCGTGCGGTTCAGGGCAAAGGAGGCGACCGGAAAATAAAAGATCGGCACATCCTTGAACCACAGAGAGGCATGCTTCGCGTCGGCGACGTCCTCATCATAGTCAAGATGCATTTCCGATGCCTGCAGATACCAGTCAGGTCGCCCCGGTTTACAGGTGGAATAGGTGGCGGTCGTCAGGTGAATCTGGTTCTCGCCCTGAAAATCGACACGCTCCGCCTGACCGCTCCCTTCTGAAGGTCGAGTCGCCGGAGCCTTGGTGGCCAAACCGTAACTATCCGGGACGTTGAGCATCATCGGCGCGCCACCGCTGACGGCATTGGTCGAGGCCGCCCTGACCATGGCCTGTTGCGGCTGAAAAAACTTGCTCGAGACCTCCTTGACGATGCGGTACTCAGCACGCTCGGTAAAACCAATCTGCTCGGCAAGTTTCATCCGCAGATACGGCGTCTTTATTTCAGCGCCATCCTGCACCATCTCGACATTGCCGATCGCTTCTACTTCGTCCTCAAGCGGCCAATAGGTCATTTTGTCGGCGAAAATCAGCGACCCGGCTTGGCGCAACTCGACATTCCCCGCAGCCTTGATGAGATCATCGACCCGACCTTCAATATTATCGGCGACCAAAAAAAGTGGATAACTATCGTCAGTTTTTAACTCGGCCGGCTTTTGCAACCAAGGTTCAGGCTTCGGCGACACCTTTTTTTTACCCAGAAGATTAAACCTGCGCTCCACACGGAGTTGTACCGGCGTCTCATTAGCCGCCAGTCGCAATACTGCGGTCGACGACTCAGAGGAGGCCGAATCGACCGGCTCAACCAGCGGCAACGGGAGGCGTGCCGGATCAATTGCAGCGTGGCTCACCTGCATGCCAGCGAGCATGTAACAGACGAAAAAAGCAATCGGGCGGCGGGCAAAACCGGTCATCAATGGGGTCTGGTAAGGGCCGACACCAGAAAGCTTGGTGCCCGGGTGTTAAAATCGACCCATTTTACAACGAACCCACTCCTATCAGATGTCGCGCGATCAACTTGTTACAGACTGGGTTGCCGGTCGCTTTCCGGACCAGAGCATTCAGATTACCCCGGCCTCGGCCGATGCCAGCTTTCGCCGCTATTTCCGGTTGACCTGGCCGGACGGCAGCACGCGCATCCTGATGGATGCGCCGCCGGACAAGGAGGACTGCAAGCCCTTCATCCATGTCGCCGGCCTGCTCGCCAAGGCTGATCTCGCCGCGCCGCGCGTTCTCGATCACGATATGGACAACGGTTTTCTGGTCCTCACCGACCTCGGCCGTATCGGCTATCTCGATGCGATCAACGCCGATCTCAATCTGGCCGATACGTTGATGCGCCCGGTACTCGATACGCTGGTGCAATGGCAGCTTTCGACCAGGGCCGGCGTCCTGCCACCTTATGACGCCACCCTGCTGCGCCGCGAACTCGATCTTTTCCCGGAATGGTTCATCAGCCGCCATCTCGGCTACCCGTTGAGCGACGAGGAAAAGGCCATGCTCGACCGGACCTTCAAGTTCCTGATCAACTCGGCGCTGGCCCAGCCCAAGGTGTTCACCCACCGCGACTTCATGCCGCGCAACCTGATGGTGGTCGAAAGCGAAGCCCAGCTGACGCCCGGCATCATCGACTTCCAGGATGCCGTGATGGGGCCGATTGCCTACGACGTCGTTTCGCTCTTCCGCGACGCCTTCATCTCCTGGGACGAAGAGCAGGAAATCGACTGGGTCGTCCGCTACTGGGAAAAAGCCCGCGCCGCCGGCCTGCCGGTGCGTGC
>JAUYQT010000671.1 GCA_030697085.1 Azonexus sp.
ATTCCGCTAAAAATCGCTGACAGGAGGATTCAACCCTCCACGCTTCACATGTATTTTCAAACCAGCAATGCCAGTCGGAGGAAATCATGAATAAAAACACGAAATGCTTTGTTGTGTCACTTTTTGCCCTGTCGGACAACTCTCGCTAGGTTCAGGCAGTGATTCATCACCGGGATGAGCAACATGAAAATTCGATATTTGCGCCATGTTGTGGCCATTTTGGCTATCGCCGCAAGCAGCCTGGTACTGGCCGCCAATGACCCGGTGGAACGGGGCCGCTATCTCGCCCAGCTAGGTGACTGCGTCGCCTGCCATACCAGCGAGAAGGGCACGCCGATGGCCGGCGGTCGGGCACTGGAAACGCCGTTTGGCAAGTTGTATTCAACGAACATTACGCCGGACAAGACAACCGGTATCGGGAATTACACTTTTGAACAGTTCGACCGCGCCATGCGCAAGGGTGTCGCAGCGGACGGTCACAATCTCTATCCCGCCATGCCTTACCCGTCCTATGCCAAGATGACGGCGGATGACATGCAGGCGCTCTACGCCTACCTGATGCAGGGACAGGCCCCCATCCAGTTGGCCAACAAGCCGTCCGAAATGAGCTGGCCTTTCAGCATGCGCTGGGGGCTGGCTATCTGGAACTGGTTATTCCTCGATGACAAGCCCTTCGTGCCGGATAGTGGCAAGGATGCAAACTGGAACCGGGGCGCCTATCTGGTTCAGGGACTGGGCCATTGCGGCGCCTGCCATACACCGCGCGGCCTGCTGTTCCAGGAAAAGGCGATGAGCGACTCGGGCGCCAATGGGGCGCTATTCCTGTCCGGCGAGACGGTGGAATCCTGGCGTGCCTTGAGTCTGCGTAACCTGTGGACGGTCGAGGACACCAAACTGTTCCTCAAGACAGGGCAGAACCGCTTTGCCGCAGCATCTGGCAACATGGTCGACGTCATCATGCACAGCACCCAGCATATCAACGATGACGATCTGTTGGCCATTGCCAGCTATCTGAAATCTCTACCGGCCGGACCACACGACAAGCCGGCCCACCCGGCGCCCAGGGATGTGGTCGCCAAGGTGCCGAATGATCTGTTCAGCACGCGCGGTGGTCTGGGCTATATCCAGTTCTGTGGAGACTGTCACCGTGCCGATGGCAGTGGCGTCTACCAGATATTCCCTCCGCTGGCGGGCAATCCGACCGTCAGCTCCAAAGACGCCTCGACGCTGCTGCATATCATCCTGACCGGCGGGCAGACCGCTGCCACTGCGGCTCATCCGCGGGTGTTCACCATGCCGGCCTTTGCCCGCCTGGCCGATACCGAGCTGGCCGAGATCCTCAGTTTCACCCGGGCCAGCTGGGGTAATGGCTCGCCTAGGGTCGACGCAAGCACGGTGGCCAAAATGCGCGCCGAACTCGATCCCAAGACGACCGATTCGAGCAAGTTCGAAACGCCGCGTCTGGCCAACATATTGAAGGCCCAAAATGCGCAGCAACTGGTACGCGGCATGCGCTTGCACCTCGAAACCAAGGACTTGTTGCCCAACAATGTCGGCAACCAGCTCAATTGCACGGGCTGCCACCTTAACGCCGGAACGGTGGCCGACGGCTCGCCTTTCGTCGGGCTTTCCGCTTTTTTCCCGAGCTATGGCGCCCGGGCCGGCAAGGTCATTACGATGGAGGAACGCATCAACGGTTGCTTCCGTCGCTCGATGAATGGCAAGCCGCTAGCCAAGGATTCCGACGACATGAAAGCGATGGTGGCCTACTTTGACTGGATGAAGGGCGAAACCAAACCGGAAGACAAGGTTGCCGGGCGTGGCGTGGGCAAGATTGACCGCTCGATCAAGCCTGATCCGGACAATGGCAAGAAAATTTACGCTGAACAATGCGCGGTTTGCCATGGCGAGAACGGCGAAGGACTGAGGAACGCTGCCGGCAAGATGGTTTATCCGCCACTGTGGGGTGACGAGTCCTTCAATATCGGCGCCGGCATGGCCCGGACCTATACCGC
>JAUYQT010000675.1 GCA_030697085.1 Azonexus sp.
GACATAGGCAAGAACGCCGGGGAGTTACCGGTTACGCTGAGCACGAAGTCGGCAGCCAGAGTGAAAGTCGAAGTAGCGGCAAGCGCAGCAGCAAAAAGAAGTTTACGCATCATTGGGCACTCCAGAAAATGAGGAATGCCAATGATGGCAAGTTGATGCGCGGCGCGCTAGCTCAGGCGCGTCAATTGCTGTGCGCCGCAGTTCATGAGCCCGGTTTCAGGACCTCAAGTGTGACGGCGCATAGCCAAAGCGCTGGCGAAACGCAGCGGAAAATCGGCTATGCGAGTCGTATCCACAACGCGCCGCAATCTCTGAAACCTGGAGGTTGGAGGATTGCAGCAAGGCCATCGATGCTTCGAGGCGAGTCTCGCGCACGCACTGACTGACCGAGGTGCCTTCTTCAAGCAATCTGCGCCGCAGTGTGCTGGCGGTGAGCAGGAAGGCGCGCGATACGTTCGCCATGGTCCAATCAAACTCGGGGCGCTGCCCGACCAGGCGGTACACCCGGTCAGTCCAGCTCAAACTGCTCATCGGTGTAAAAACCAGGCCACGCTCGGCAAGCAGTAGCAAAATTTCCTGCGCCCGGTGGTCGCGAACTGCATTTGAAACCAAGGGATCTTCAAGCGCGGCCAAGGTATGACTAGACGTAGCCATAAAGGCCTCGTCCGCTTTGGTCATGGCGCAGCTGCGCAGGACAGGGGTCGCGGCAAACTGACCGAAACGCGCAAAAAACTGTTCAAGCAGTTGTGGCGAAAAACTGATGATGCGTGCCTGATAGGAGCCACCCGGATCAGCCTCGTTGATCACATCCCATTGAGTTGAACGCGGGATGAGAAACACCTCGTTGGCGCAAAACTGCTTGTCACCGTGCGAGGTGGATAAACGCTTGCGCCCAGAAATTACCCAGCCCACCAGATCATCACGTACGGTGAGGGTGCGGACCGTATGTGAAATACGCGTGTTGATGGTCAGGGCGGCAACGCCGGAGGGAGAGCTCATCTAAATGTTTGCGGAAACCAAAGAAAGCCGGGTATTCGGTGCAGGTGGCAGTAAAAAAATGGGTGCATTTTGGCAGTTGACCGCGCCCCGCAGGAAGTCCCCTTGGGGGGCAATATTTGCCGCCTGGCGCGCTGTGGCGTCGCTCACCACCGGCTCAGGCAGCCATGGCATGGGTTAAATGGCTCAGGGCTTTGCAGCGGGCGCGGGGGCGTCAATCAGGTGATGGAAGGCCTC
>JAUYQT010000081.1 GCA_030697085.1 Azonexus sp.
AGTTACAGTTTTTTCCTGTGAATTAATACAGCACCATTTTCTTCAGCGGCGCTCCACCCTGATAGAGTGTTTAACTCAACCAGCGATTTACGAATTGAATGCCGGCGTTTTCGCATTGTTTCAGCCTCCGCATTTTCACCCCAGACATGTGGTACGAGCTTATCTATCTCAATTTTGCGCTTATCGCCGGTTCGCATCCAGCTAGATAGCCAGACATGTAAGCGTTTGGTTATATCGCTTCCTAGGCTACGTTGTTCCGCCATACTGACAAAGGTGCTTTGGTTACCGGCTAGAGCCTTTCCTAACATAGGATTGATACCAACGTGTATCCTACCATCAGTCCCGGCTAATTTAGAAAATAAGCCGGTCTTGAAAAATGTATCACCTATGTCATCACCTTTGTATATTAAAAAACTTACGCAAGACAGTCGTATTAGTGAACTTCTAATCATCTTTAGATTTTCACCACCATCAGTAACTCCAATGGTCTTGGCTATTTCATACAAAGTTGTATCGAGAACAAAGCAATCACTCTTGGTTGCTTCTTTTTCAAGTTTTAAGGCCGTTCTAACTTCTTTCATTACCGGAGATTCGTGGTCATCTCCAACGCGCTCAATACGTCCGTTTTCTGATGCAAGTCGGTGAACTGCCAAGAAAACGGATTGGTCGACAATATTTAACTTGCAATAATTTAACCAACGCAGCGTATATCCTTGATATATGTGGCTAACATCAAGACACTCTTTACTAGGTGCTCTAGATAAAGGTCTAAATAAGCCATCCGTTAAACAATGGGATGAGTCAACGCGTGCGTGGTCGAAAATAATTGCGGTTTTCTTGTTTTTTATTTTTTCGGTATTTTTTATGGCCATAATTTACTATGCTATATCAATGTAGTGCAGCTTTCAAGTATGGCAAATCTATTTTAACTCTTTGCTAAACGCTCTGGGTACATAAGTGGAAGATAGGGGATTACAATGTGACTGGCACTTGTTCTTTGGTTAAAATTAGCGGGCACAGAGAATGATTTAATTCTCTCAAAGTCTTCTCTTGGACTTTTTTTATAACGCCAGTTATATTCAACATTGAAGTTGTCACCGTTCTTAACTATGTGTGCATAAGGGCGCTCGTACTCATCTGGAAAGAATTGCACATCAACCTTAAATCCGATTTGAAGCAATGAGAAAAAGCTGGAAAAGCTCGGGTGAGAAACAGGCTTTTTGTTTTTAAAAATAATTTTGTTGAGCCTATTCGTGCAATTAACAACATGCCCAATCGACCGTAATATTGTATGGTTATATGAAAAAGCTGTGCTTACCGTATTTTTGTATTTTTTATGTATGTCTGGTGCTGGGCCGCGCTGGTCATTCTTTCCAGTAGCTACTTGGACATAAAAACCTGGAACGTTAGTATTGTTGTGGTTTAAAATAGATGCAGATGCAATTTTAGAATCATCGTGCTTGAGTCTGTTTGCCATATTTTTAAAGTCGGCATGTAGCGCACTGGTTGAGTCCAAAAGGTTTGCATAATAAATTGATTTTTGTTGCTTTAGCCACTTGCTTGCATCTTTATTGTCATCGCCGCTTGGTGGCGTAAAGCATTTTATGATTAGTGCCAACGAGTCATAAAATCCGTCAATTGAATATATGAATTGTTTTACATGCTCAAGGCTATTTATAAAATGAGGGGTTTCGTTGTTTCTTTCCTCAAATAGATTGGTATGCGCTCTTGTTAGCTCATCGAGCTTTCCTGATAGAATATCTGCTGGATGTGGTAATAGATTATCGTGCTTCTCGTGAAAAAGAAGGCTATTGTCAGACTCTGCCAGGTTGCTATAAAGCTCAAACTGGTTCGGTTTAAATGTTTGTGTAGGCATTTGTTTGTTTTTCAAAAATCCAAGCCAACTTCAGGTAACTGGCAAGCTTCTGGGGTAATCACAACATCCCATTTAAGCTTAACGTTCTTCGGTGTCCGTTCCGGTAATACCATCTTGTTTTCTTGCATTCTGAACGGCGATAGTTTTAATTTAAAATCAACTTTTTCAATGTATGGCAAGAGTACGTGCGGATAGTAGTTATCCCCATACATTTTGTACGTTTTACCCCGTCCTTCTCGGTCATCTTCTAATTTCTCTTTGTCTGAACGAGTATAGACATGACCAGCAATGTCACCTGAAATCCGTTCAGGTAGTTCGTTTTGTTTAAAGAAGTTAATGAAGGTATGCCGGAAAGAGTGGTTTGATATTTCAGGGCGCTTGATTTCAAGAATATTAAGGTATCGCCCAAACCAGTCACCCAGATAATCAGAACGTTTGTCTTTTGTATCTAAACGAAGATTTGGAAACAGATAGTCAAATCCATGACCTTTCATGGCTTCGTAATATTCTTTTAAGCCTAGTTCGTTCCATAGCTTTGGATGGATTGGTATTAGGCGCTCAGACTTCTCTGTTTTCAGTTGTTGCCCAACGCCTTCCCGGAAGTAGATACATGGGATATGTTCTGAACCGGGAATGTTCTCAGGAAATACAATGTCGCGGGTTTGCAGTTGGCAAACTTCATTTAATCGCGCACCTGTGAATAGCTGGATATGCGGCACAAAGTATTGCTCTGGGCGATTGTATTCTTGATTGCTGTAGTAGCTGCTTTCAAAAATTGCTTTTAGTTCAACTTGTGAAAATGGGTCGCGTCCTTTGCTATCCTCTTCGGGAAGGTCTAGGCCAGTGGCTTCATTGCAAGTTACCCACTTCTGTTGAATAGCAAAATCATAAAATTGTCGTAGTACCCACAGATAGTTATTTACGGTCTTGTTTGAACGGGTCTCTACATAGTCTTCAAGTGCAATATTAATTACTTCAAGGTCATTCTTACGGGCTTTCTCAACATCTTCCCGGTACTTCTGCCACTTGGTTCGTTGTTTCGCTAATACGCTTTCTAAGGTCTGGCCTTTAAAGTCAGTAGTCAGGCGTTTGGTAAAGTTTGGCGGGGTAAGTGCGATGTTGGTTCGCGCTTCAATAATCATATCGTGCGTGATGTGGGCTACATCCATATCACCAATGTGATAAACCCATGCTTGAAGATTGGCTATTCGTTCTCCGGCAGAAGCCTTGGAGTTCCAACCTTTCTTGGATGTACGCTGCCCCGGTTTTATTTCCGTGGCACTTTTGATAAATGCGCCGATGGCATTCGAGAAAATGACACCTGCGCTGTTTGCTGGTGCTTGGCGTGGGGTAGGTGCAGCAAGTGCCGTTTGATGGCTCACAGGGGCGTTGTGGCGAGCCTCCAGTATCTTCAGGATGCGTTCGGCGTTGATGACCTCATCTGGGTTATTCTGGTCGTAATCGAGCTTGAACACACCTTTAGATAAATCAATTTCGGCAATTAGGTGTGTATCGTCGGGAGTGGGCTTGACTGCCATAGTGGACTGATCGTTGGATGCAAAAACACTATGGTATTGAGCAACAAGACTTCTTGCTAGTCGTATAGCTTCCTGGGCGTTTCCTGTACGAAGCGATTTGCGAATATTGGTACGGTTGCCAGTGGTCGCCCGTAGGTGTTCGGGTACGTGTAAGCGAAAATAATAGATGCCGTGCCTAGACCGGCTGACGTAGGATGGAATACGCATGATGAATCCCTATGACGCGCAGTAGGTGCGTTGTCCGACCATCTGTCTCACCAGATGACCATATTCGGGATTTTATAGGCTTATAAAAGCAAAAAGCCCTGAAAAATCAGAGCTTTGTGCTATACTTGGTGCCCAGGAAGGGACTCGAACCCCCACACCTTTCGGCGCCAGAACCTAAATCTGGTGCGTCTACCAATTTCGCCACCTGGGCAAGCGGCGCGCATTCTACCACTGTTAGCGCTTCCGCCGTATACTCCGCACCCCATGTCTGTCGAACATTACGAAAATTTCCCAGTTGCCTCATTTCTTCTGCCTGCAAAAATGCGGCGGCCGATTGAGGTGATCTACCATTTTGCCCGCAGCGCTGATGATATTGCCGACGAGGGCGATGCCTTGCCGGCTGAGCGCCTGGTCAGCCTGGCTGCTTACCAGGCAGAACTGGATCGCATCGAAACGGGCGACACGCCACAAACGCACCTGTTCATTGCACTGGCTGAAGTTATCAACCAGCATGCTTTACCGATCCAGCTTTTCCGCGATCTGCTGGACGCTTTTGCACAGGATGTCATCAAGAAACGCTACGCTGACTATCCCGAATTGCTTGATTACTGTCGGCGTTCGGCCAACCCGGTCGGGCGACTGGTATTGCATTTATTCGGTCGAACCGAGATCAAACATCTCGAACAATCGGACTGCATCTGTTCGGCACTACAGCTCATCAATTTTTGGCAAGATGTTGCGGTCGACTGGGAAAAAGAGCGTATTTATATCCCACAAGCCGATTTGCCTCGCTTCAAAATTAGCGAAGCCGACATTGCCTCCAGTCGTTGGTCCGCCAACTGGGCGGCACTGATGGATTTCGAAATCGACCGGGCGCGTGACCTGATGCTCCAGGGCGCGCCACTCGTCCACGCCCTACCCGGCCGGCTTGGCTGGGAAATCCGCCTGACCATCCAGGGCGGGCTGCGCATTCTCGAACGCCTGCGCCAAGTGCGCGGCAACGTTTTCGAGCGTCGTCCCAAGCTCGGAAAATGGGACTGGCTGGTACTCGCCGGCCGTTCCCTTACAATGTGACCCCATGAATCCAGACCAATACTGCCAAGAGAAGTGCGCCGCGAGCGGCTCCTCCTTCTACTACAGCTTCCTTTTCCTGCCCGTCGAACGCCGGCGCGCCATCATGGCGCTCTACGCATTTTGTCGTGAGGTCGATGATGTCGTCGATGAATGCCACGACATTTCGCTGGCCTCAACCAAGCTCACCTGGTGGCGCCATGAAGTCGAGCGTATCGCCAACGGCGCACCGCAACACCCGGTCGGGTTGGCCTTGAAAGGACTCGGCAGCGATTTCAACTTACCCCGCGAACAACTGCTCGAAATCATCGACGGTATGGAAATGGACCTCCAGCAGTCACGTTATCTCGACTTCAAGGGGCTGTCACTGTACTGCTATCGCGTCGCCAGCGTCGTTGGCCTGCTCGCCGCCGAAATTTTCGGCTACCAGGATCGGCAGACACAAAAGTACGCTCACGATCTGGGCATGGCTTTCCAACTCACCAACATTATTCGCGACATTGGCGAAGACGCGCGGCGCGGCCGCATTTACATCCCAATGGATGAACTCAAGCAGTTCAACGTACCTGCCGCGGATATTCTGAATGCCAAATATTCCGATAACTTCACGGCATTGATGCAGTTTCA
>JAUYQT010000097.1 GCA_030697085.1 Azonexus sp.
GGCGACAAGGGGACGGTGATGATGCTGAATGCCAGTAATTCGGTCATTCGCGGCCTGCACCTGACTGGCTCAGGCGACTCACACGATTCAGACGATTCCTGCCTCGATGTGCGCGGCCACAACAATGTCGTCGAAAACATCAAGGCCGACAACTGCCTGTTCGGCCTCGACTTCAAGCAGTCCAACAACAACGTCATTCGCGGCAATGAAATTCGTTCCAAGCCGCTTGAACTCGGCGTGCGCGGCGATGGTCTGCGCCTTTGGTACAGCAACGACAATATCGTCGAGAAGAACAAGATTATCGATTCGCGCGACATGGTCGCCTGGTATTCGCACCGCAATACGTTCAGCGACAATCTCGGCCGGCGCAGCCGCTACTCCATCCATTTCATGTTCGCCAATGACAATATGGTTGAGCGCAATGAGTTCTACGATAACGCCGTCGGTGTCTATTTCATGTACACCGAGGGCGGCACGGTGCGCAACAACATCATTTCACACGCGACGGGCGCCACTGGCATGGGCATCGGCTTCAAGGAAGCCTCCGGAGCCATTATCGAGAACAACGAGATCATCTATTGCGGCGTTGGTGTCGGCTCCGACCTCTCGCCGTTCCAGCCCGACAGCAGTATCGAGATCCGTGGCAACCGCTTCGCCTACAACGGCATCGGTATCCTGTTCAACAGCGAAACCGGCGGCAACAATATGGTCGACAATATTTTTGAGGGCAATTTGACGCAGGTTGCCTATGGCGGTCGCGGCGACAACAATAACAGCCCAAAAAATACTTGGCTGGGTAATTATTGGGATGACTATCAGGGTTTTGATCGCAACAGCGATGATATTGGTGACCAGTCACACGACCTGTATTCCTACACCGATCAAATCTGGATTGAACTGCCAATTGCCCGTTTTTTCCGTAACTCACCGGTTATGGAACTGCTCGATTTTCTCGAACGCCTGGCCCCCTTCTCAACACCCGACCTGATTCTGCGTGATAAAAAGCCACGCTTCGTCAAACCAGTGAGGTTAGCGCAATCATGAGCGAGAACGAGACTGATCAAAAGCCTGTTGCCGGTCCGACGCCGCCACTTTCGAAAGCCAAAAAACAGACCAACCGCCGCCGTTTTCTGCGCACCACGCTGCTCACCGGTGGTGTTCTCGGCGCGGCGCTCTCCGGTTTCCTGCCGCTGATCTATTCGCAAAAGAAACGCCTGCGCCCCCCCGGCGCGCTGGATGAAAAAGATTTTCTCGGCAGTTGCATCAAATGTGGTCAGTGCGTTCAGGTTTGCCCGGTACAGGCGATCAAACTGGCCGATCTGGTTGATGGTATGGGGGTTGGCACGCCGTACATCGATGCTCGTAACCAGGCTTGTGATTTTTCCTGCGATGCGGTGCAGTGCATTCTCGCCTGCCCGACCGGTTCGCTGACTTACCACAAACCGGATTTCCTGCCAGTGCGTGCCGGCGCAGAACTCAAGGCTAAGCCGATTTTGATCGCCAAAGAAAACGATGCCGAGCCAACGCTGAACATGAACGAGCGTATTGGCGTCGCCCGCCTGAGTCGCCCGGAAGCCTGTCTGGCTATTCAGGGCAAGGGTTTCAAGGGTCAAGCCCGCGGTGCTGACTTTAAAGGCGAACTCCGTTACATGGATGTCGACCGCTGGAAGCCAATCAAGGTCAGCGCGCATCCCTACGACGTTCCTGAATGCGACCTTTGCGTCCGCGCCTGCCCGATCAAAGGCGCTATTTCGATTGAAACCGTTTTCGCACCGGATGGTAGCCAACGCAAATCGCCCGTCGTCCATGAGCCTTGTGTTGGCTGTGGCGTCTGCGAAATGATCTGTCCGGTTGAACCGGCCGCTATCACCATCGAAGCCGGCGAGGTATGGAAAATATGAGCGACGTTCTGAAACGGCGGTTCTTCCAGCAAATCAAGGTGATGTTTGGCTGGGAACCCCCCAAGCCGGAAAAAATCACTGAACGTGCACAACAAGTGCACATCATGAAGCGGATGACCAACAAGCAGGATTTACAAGCGACCAAGGCGCATCTGCGGGCGCACGAAGTGAAATCGACCAAGTGGCGAAACCGGCGCTGGATTACGCTGATTATCGCTAACCTGCTATTCACCCTATCGTTTTTCCTCGATATCCAGATTCTCGAAGGCGCTCTGACCGCCTCCCGTTTTGTCGGTTTTCACCTGATTGACCTCAACTCGGCGCTGCAGGTTTTGCTCGCTCACAAGCACATCATCAACAATCTGATCATCGGCACCGGCACGGTCCTGGTGTTGTGGGTGCTACTCGGCGGGCGAACTTTCTGCTCCTGGGTTTGCCCTTATCATCTGGTCGCAGAATGGGCGGAAAAAATCCACCTCTATCTAGCCAAGAAAAAACTGGTCACCGACCAGACGATGGATCGCCGGCTGCGCACCGTCTTCTGGATCATCTTCGCCCTGCTCGCCTTGGCCACTGGCTACACCGTTTTTGAGGCCATCTCGCCGACCGGCATTCTTTCCCGTGCCCTGATCTACGGCCCCGGACTGGCATTGCTCTGGGTACTGGCCCTACTTTTCTTCGAAGTTTTTTTCTCACGCCGCGCCTGGTGCCGCTATGCCTGCCCGATCGGCCTGACTTATGGTGTCGTCGGCATTATTTCGCCGCTCCGCATCAAATACAAACTCGATGGCTGCTTCCATGAAGGCGATTGCCGCAAGGTTTGCTTGGTGCCACACGTGCTGGATACCGTCATCAAGGGGCGCGCCGTCGATACCGAAGTTCCGATTGGCCCAGACTGCACGCGTTGCGGCCTGTGTGTCGACGCCTGTCCAACCGGCTCGCTGACCTTTGAAGTCAAAGGCTTGCAAAAGCTGCTCTGATTTTTGATCGAAATTCAAGGTTGACCGTAGCAGCCCTCTTATAATTTGGCCCCATGATCCAGTTCAACAACGTTGCTAAGAACTTCCGTCGCGCCCGCGTGCTCGACGGCATTACCCTCAACATCGGCCTCGGTGAGCGCGTCGCGCTGATCGGCTCGAACGGTGCCGGCAAAACCACGCTGATCCGCTGCCTGCTTGGTGAATACACCTTCGATGGCACGGTCGCTATCAACGGACTCGACCCGCGCAGCAACCGCACCCAAGTGCTCGGCAATATCGGCTTTGTGCCGCAATTGCCGCCGCCACTTAAAATGCCGGTCGGCCAGTTGATCGAGTTTTCCGCCGCCCTCTGTGGCACCGATCCGCTGCATATTCACCAGATTGCCAAACGCCTCGGGCTCGACCTCGAGAGCATTCTGGCCCGCCAATTCGTCCGTCTCTCCGGCGGCATGAAGCAAAAGTTGCTGATTGCGATTGCCCTTGGCCGCGATGCGACGGTACTAGTCATGGACGAACCCGCCGCCAATCTCGACCCGGAAGCACGCAAGATTTTCTTCGATCTGCTGGCCGAACGTCTGGAAAATTCGACCATGATCATCTCCAGCCACCGACTCGATGAAGTCTCGGCGCTGGTCAATCGGGTGATCGAAATGGATATGGGTAAAGTCGTTCTTGACGACAAGGTTGCCGATGCCGTTTCACTGACTGCCACCCTCGCCTGCCGCGTTGTTCTCAGTCGTTTCGAGCCAGCCTTCGCCAAGGCCCTCGATGGCTGGAAATTTACCAGCCGGGAAAACGACCTGGTTTGGGAAGGCAACATCGCCGGGCCAGACCGACTGCGCTTCCTCGGTATCATTTCGCGCTACACAGCCCTCGTCAGCGAACTTTCGCTGGCCGAAACTGAAACGCACCACTAAATATGTGCCAACACCCGCCTGAACGCCGTCGCTTTCTCGGGCAACTGAGCGCTGCCGGCTTTCTGCTAACACCGCTTGCCGCATTGCTTTCCGGCTGCAAAAAAGATAGCTGGCCAGACGGCATGGCCGAGATCAAGTGGGACCGTGACACCTGTGTCCGTTGCAGCATGGTTATCTCCGACCGCCGCTTCGCTGCCCAGTTAAGCGGCGGCCCGGACAAAACAGTTTTCAAGTTCGACGACATCGGTTGCCTGGTCTTCTGGCTGCGCGATAAATCCGATAAATACCCATGGATGGCCGATGCCGGCACCCGCTTGTGGGTTGCCGACTTCACCAGTAAAAGCCGCGAAGAGATGCGCTGGCTTGATCCAAAGCGCGCTCAGTACATGACCAAGGCCTCGCCGATGGGCTACAACTTCGCTGCCGTCTCAACCCCGATGCCCGGCAGCCTCGATTTCACCGACATGCGCCAGCACACACTGGCCAAGGGGAAGTAAGTTGTTAGCTGTTAGGAAGTTTGAGATGTTAGTGATCAAAACCTTGCACTTGCCCCTATCCACCACCGACTCGATCCTAAATCCTGAATCCTCGATCCTAAAATGAAACAACTCTGGCTCACCGCCAAACTCGATATCGTTGAATCCCTGCGCGCCCGCTGGTTCCAGATCTACACGCTGGTTTTCGGCGGCATCGTTGCCCTCCTCTTCCTCTTCGGCCTGACCGAATCACGTGTCCTCGGCTTCATTGGTCTCTCCCGCCTGCTCGTCACCTACATTCAGCTGACCATGGCGATTCTGCCGATTTTTGTGCTCATAACCACCGTTCGCTCGGTCGCCGGTGATCGTGAAGCCGGCGTCTTCGAGTATTTACTCTCGCTGCCGGTGTCACTCTCCGCCTGGTTCTGGGGCAAGATTCTCGGCCGCTACATTGTTGTCTTTGCACCCGTATTTCTCGCTATGCTCGGCGCCGTTGGCTGGGCAACGATTCAGGAAATTGAAGTGCCGTGGGAAATGTTCGGCTACTACACCGCATTACTTGCCGTCATGGCCATGTGCTTTCTCGGCATCGGCATGCTCATTTCGTCCATCGCTCGCACCACCGATATGGCCCAAGGCGCCGCCTTCATGGTCTGGCTATTCTTGCTCCTTTTCCTCGATTTGATCCTGCTCGGCGTGATGATTCAAGGCAAAATCGCACCGGAAATTGCCGTCACGCTTGCCCTGGCCAACCCGCTGCAAGTCTTCCGCACTGCGGCCCTCGCCTTGTTCGACCCGCAACTCATTGTGCTTGGCCCCTCCGCCTATGTCATTCTTGATCTCTTCGGTGTCGCCGGCTACAAAATTTTCGCCCTGGTCTACCCGGCGGCGCTCGGTATTGTCAGCGCCACCACCGGTTATTTCATTTTCCGTCGCGGCGACTTGCCTTGAAAAAACCCTTTACCACCTTCGTTTTTGCGCTGTTTTCGACGTTGACCGTAGGGCCAGGCTTTTTTTCCATGGTCGCAGCCGAAGAGCCCACATCCTCGGCACCGCTCTTTGCGGCCACGTTAAGCGATATTGACGACAAGCCCGTAGCGCTGGAACGCTACAAAGGCAAACCATTGGTCGTCAATTTCTGGGCTCGCTGGTGTGGCCCCTGCCGGGCAGAGATTCCTGAACTGATCAAATTCCGCGCCGCCCACAAAGGCAAGATCGAAGTCCTCGGCATCGGTATTGAAGACAAAGTCGAATCGGCCAAGGATTTTGTCAAAGCCTACGAAATGGACTATCCGGTCTTCATCGCCAAGGAACAAGGCATCCCGCTCATGCAGGCGCTGGCCAACACCAAAGGCGGCCTGCCCTACACACTGTTCATCGACCGCAATGGTCGAATCATTCAGAAAAAGCTTGGTTTGGTAAAAAAAGCTGATCTGGATGCCGCAGCGCTGCTGTTGCTGAAAAACTGACCGGGGCTGGATTCTTTTCAGAAAAGCCCAACGCCATCAAGACACGCCGGCCTGAAACTGGATGAACTCACTCCCCTTTTCCGAAGACGGTGAGCCAAGATAAAGGCGTCCGCGGCCCAACAAGACATGCGCCTTGTGATGAACAAAAGCCATCGCCTGATTATCCTGAACCAGATATGAACCATTAGTGCTGCGGTCAACGAAGAAAAAACGGTCAAAACAGCGTTCGATCGTTCCATGTAGCCGCGAACAGCGGGCATCTCGCAAGAAAATATCCGAGCCGGGCTGACGCCCAAGACTTAAAGATGGCCGCCCGACATCAACCCGATGCACCCGGCCTTGATGTTGCAAGGTCAAGCGTTCTGCCCCCTGACCTAATGCCGAAAGCAGTGTTTTCACCGCCCGCGATGAAGTTTCCTGCCAGGCAATCTGGCAGATATCCAAATGCCGTTTGCCACAAATCAATGGCAAATCCTCGCGCCGTTCAACTGCCAGCAGTGATTGGGAAAAAAGCTTCAAACGCCTGGGCAAACTCAACAGAATATGAGCCGGATCAGCGTGATCCGAAAGGCGGCTTGCCGGGTTCCGGCCATCGCAAGAGAAAAACCGCGCCTCATCCAAATGATGACCTGAGCAAATACCAATATGTAAACTCACTGATAGCCCAGCATAAAGTGGCAACGCAGCCACCCGCTCCTGCATCTCGATGGCCGATTGCCAAGCCTCCCCGCCATCAGCAAAGAAAGCTGTCAAATGACTCTCGTTATGGCGCACAACCGAGCCACCGTGACGCTTCACTGCATAGCGAATCCGTTTCTCACACCGGCCTAGCGCATAACCCACTTCACGTTGTTCAAGCCGTTGGGACAGCCCGGTATCACCGGAAATATCCACGCTCAACACCGACAATGCATCGCCAGTCACTGCTTGCCACCGGTCAACGCAATTTCCTGGCCTTTTTTCCAGCGATCGAATTCGTCAAACGACGTTTCCTCAACCTGAGGAATCCGCCGCTCGGGTCTCCGACGCTGTTCCTTGCGAGCAAAACTCTCAGCCTCCAGATCACCTCGCCGATCACCCGCGCGACGCGTGACAAAAGCAATCGTCCGTACTCGCTGCCGAGTGAAACTTTCGTGCACGGTGACGGAGGCAGCATTGCGCCGACGAACCTTGCAGATCACCCATTCACGAAACGAAACTTCCTCTATCAACATTTGCCAACCCCATGCCTGAATCAGCCGATGCCGAAACACGGCGCACAAGCGTTAATTGACCAAGGGTACGGTAAAACCACGACCCCGTAAGCTTGCATCGAATCACCA
Source organism: Azonexus sp. (assembly GCA_030697085.1). Lineage (GTDB taxonomy): Bacteria > Pseudomonadota > Gammaproteobacteria > Burkholderiales > Rhodocyclaceae > Azonexus. Next base: position 7,066 of record JAUYQT010000097.1, read on the forward strand.
TCAAATTCACGTTGATGATCTTAGACGCTCGTCATCGGGCGATAAATACCGTATTCGGCTTATTCCGAATAACTAAATATGAGCGATCAGG
>JAUYQT010000102.1 GCA_030697085.1 Azonexus sp.
GGATGCCTTTCGGTGGTGCCGATGCCGGGCTGACGGTGGGCATGGCCACGGGCTGAACAGGTAGCGGTTCAAATTCAGTACGGCGAGCAATCGACTCAATATTATCTGGCTTGGCCAGCGTAGGCGCCGCCGGGGGGAGAACCTGGGCGTAAGTCGTGCCGCCGATATCGCCGGGCAGAATGGCCTCAACCTCGACTTGGCCGCTGCCGCCATTGATCAGGCCGAGTTTGTAGGCGGCGGTGTAGGAGAGGTCGATGATGCGGTCAGCGTGAAAGGGGCCGCGGTCAATGACGCGGACGATGACTGATTTGCCGGATTGCAACTGGGTGACGCGCACATAGGAGGGCAGAGCGAGTGTCGGATGCGCTGCGGTCATGGCAAACATATCGTAAGGCTGGCCGATTGAGGTTTTCAGGCCATGAAATTTTTTGCCATACCAACTGGCAATGCCGCGTGCTTTGTAGGGCTTGAGGGTGGTGTTGGGTACGTAGTTTTGCCCGAGGACAAAATAAGGTTTGGTCGCTGGCTTGTGCAGCGGTTCCCATTTCGGTTCCGCATCGGGGATGTCATCGAGACCGTCGGGAATGTCATCGGCCGGACCGTCATCCTTATAGAAGCCACCGCCTCGTTTCAGCACCGCCGTGGTTTTTCGCGTCGGCGTGGGTGTTTTGGAAATCGGGCTGTTTTGGGCGTTGACCGTAGCATCCGGCGAACTGCCCGGCGTCGTGCCGCAAGCGGCGACCAGGCATGCAGCAAGGGTGCAAAGCGTTAGACGCAGGATCATTTTTTGACCAGCATTCGATGGGTATGGATCGACATCAGGATACCGATACCAACGAAGAGTGTCACCAAGGCAGTGCCGCCGTAGCTCATGAAAGGCAATGGCACGCCGACGACGGGGAGAATGCCACTGACCATCCCCATGTTGATGAAGGCGTAGGTGAAGAAGCTGAGGGTGATGGCGCCCGCGAGCAGCCGTGAAAAAAGGGTGGATGCTGACGAGGCAATGTAGAGGCCGCGGCCAATGAGCAGGGTATAGAGAAGAATAAGGAGACTATTGCCGATCAGGCCCCATTCTTCCGAGAATACGGCGAAGATAAAGTCAGTATGTTTTTCCGGAATGAATTCAAGATGGGTCTGTGTGCCATGCAGAAAACCCTTGCCGAAAATGCCGCCGGAACCAATGGCAATGGTCGATTGAATAATGTGATAGCCGGCGCCGAGCGGGTCGTTGGTGGGGTCAATCAGCGTCATGATGCGCCGGCGCTGGTAGTCGTGTAGCGCATGCCAGAGGAACGGGGCGGCAGCGGCGGCGGTGGCGCCCAAACCGAGGAGAATTTTCCAGGGCAGGCCGGCAAAGAAAATAACGAAAAATCCGGCACCGCCGACCAGCAGCGCAGTGCCGAGGTCGGGCTGCTTGGCGATTATCGCAAAAGGCACTATCAGCAACAGGCCGGCAACAATGAAGTGTTTCATGTTCAGGCTCGCCTCGTATTTTTGAAAATACCAGGCGAGCATCAAGGGCATCGTAATCTTCATCATTTCGGAGGGCTGGATGCGGGTGAAACCGAGAGAAAGCCAGCGCTTGGCACCGTTTACCGTGATCCCGAATGCAAATACGGCAATGAGCAAGGCCAAGCCGAGCAGATAGAGCGGTATGGCAAAACTCATCAATTTTTGTGGTGGGATGCGGGAGACGAACCACATGACAACCAGGGCAATACCCATATTGCCGGCTTGGGAAAGTATCCGCTCGTTGCCATCGAAAGTGGCCGAATAGACCGTGGCCAGGCCAACGGCCATGATCGCAACGGTAATCAGGAAGAGCGGGAAGTCGATATGGGCAATCAACTGTTGCCAGCCGCGCCGCAAGGTGCCGGGGATGTCGATCATTCGTCGTTGTCGTTCTCAACTGCGGCGCTGTCCTCGGGCGCCGCCCCAGCCGGTAATTTGCCGAGCAGGTAGTAGTCGATCACCATGCGGGCGATCGGTGCGGCCGAATGGGCACCGAAACCGCCATTTTCAACCAGTACGGCGAGGGCGATTGTCGGCTTGTCGGCGGGGGCGTAGGCGATGAAGAGGGCGTGGTCGCGCAGTTCTGCCTTAATGGTGTGGGCCTTGTATTCGGCCCCCTTGAGCGAATAGACCTGCGCCGTGCCGGTTTTGCCCGCCGCTTCGTAAGGCGCCCCGGCAAAGGCGCGGGCGCCGGTGCCTTCCTTATTTACGCCGACCATGG
>JAUYQT010000111.1 GCA_030697085.1 Azonexus sp.
TTCGTCAGTTATGGCTTTTTCGAGGCGGGAGCAAAAGCGGCACTCGAAACCTGGGATAAGTCGATTTTTAGCCTGGTTATGATGGGCAAGATGCTGACTGGCGAGGCTTCGTTGAAAAATCTCTCTGGCCCAGTCACCATCGCGGACTATGCCGGCAAATCGGCCAAGCTTGGCTTCGACTATTACGTCAAGTTTGTGGCGTTGGTCAGTATCAGCCTTGGCGTACTTAACCTGCTGCCCATCCCGATGCTCGATGGCGGGCATTTGATGTATCATATAATTGAGTTTATACGGGGGCGACCCCTTTCCGAGCGGACGATGGACGTTGCCCAGCGAATCGGAATTTCACTCCTTTTTGTCCTGATGGCTTTCGCCTTTTTTAACGACCTGAACCGCCTGTTTTTCGGCTGAATAATGAATAAATCCCTGTTGTCTGTCCTGCTTGCCAGTCTCTTTACAACCCCCGTATTGGCTTTCGAGCCCTTTGCGGTCAAGGATATTCGTGTCGAGGGAATTCAGCGCACTGAGGCCGGAACCGTCTTCAGTTACTTACCGGTCAAGGTGGGTGATATGCTGAGCGATGAAAAGGCAGCGCAATCGATCAAGGCCTTGTTTGCCACCGGCTTTTTTAAAGATGTCCGGATCGAAATTGACCAGAATGTCATGGTCGTTGTGGTGCAGGAGCGCCCGGCCATCGCCAAGCTTGATTTTGTCGGTATGAAGGAATTCGAGCAGGCTGTTATCGTCAAGGCGCTTAAGGAAACGGGGATTGCCGAGGGGCGAATTTTTGATCGGGCTCTGCTTGAAAAGGCGGAGCAGGAACTTAAGCGGCAATATCTGACGCGTGGAAAATATGGCGCGAATATCACGACCACGGTGACGCCATTGGAGCGCAATCGGGTTGGTGTCAACTTCAATATTGAAGAAGGCGCGGCAGCAAAAATAAAACAAATTAATCTGGTGGGTGCCAAAGCGTTCAGGGAAAGCGATCTGCTTGCTCAGTTTGAGTTGACGACGCCCGGTTTAATCACCTGGTACACCAAAAATGACCAGTATTCCCGGCAAAAACTCTCTGCCGATCTGGAAAAGCTGAAGTCGTTTTACATGAATCAGGGCTATCTGGAGTTCGCCGTCGAGTCGACACAAGTTTCGATTTCGCCTGATAAGCAAAATGTTTACATTACGGCGAACCTGAACGAAGGTGAGCGTTATCAGGTTTCTTCCGTAAAGCTGGCGGGGGATTTTGCACTCACCGAAGATGAGCTTAAAAAGTTGGTGACGGTCAAGGCGGGCGATGTGTTTTCGCGTGAACGGCTGAATGCATCGACCAAAGCGATCAGTGAGCGTCTGGGCAAAGAGGGATATGCCTTTGCCAACGTGAATGCTTCGCCGGAAATAGACAAGGAAAAGCGAAAAGTCGCTTTCACTATTTTTGTCGATCCGGGCAAGCGGGTTTACGTGCGCCGGATCAATCTTGCCGGCAATACAAAAACACGTGATGAGGTGATTCGTCGCGAAATTCGTCAAATGGAAGGTGGTTGGTACGATGCCGATCGCGTGATGAATTCAAAACAACGCATCGACCGACTTGGCTTTTTCTCGGACGTTAATGTTGAAACACCTGCCGTTTCGGGAACGTCTGACCAGATTGATATCAACATGAAGGTGACAGAAAAGCCGACCGGTAATCTGATGCTGGGTATGGGCACTTCCAACATCGACAAGGTGATTCTCTCTGGCTCCATTGCACAGAACAACTTCCTGGGTAGTGGCAACAACGTTTCTATCCAGGTTAATTCAGCCAAACGTACACGTACTTACGTATTTTCCTATACCAATCCGTACTTCACGCCGGATGGCGTCAGTCAAGGGTTTGATATTTACCATCGGACATTGAATACGGCAAGTACCGCGGTAGCTAACTACAAATCATCATCATCAGGTGGGGGGCTTCGCTTTGGCTTCCCAATTAGCGAAAAGGAGTCACTTGGTTTTGGTATTGGGCTTGATACAACGACGATCACAACCTATACAGATAGCCCAAAAAATTATCGGGATTTTGTTACGGCGTTTGGAAACACCAATGTTTCAATACCTGTAACGGTCAACTGGATTTCTGACGGTAAGGACAGTTTCTTCTTTCCGACACGCGGTACTTATCAAAAAGCAGGTCTTGAAGTGGCTGTGCCGGGCGGTGATTTGACTTTCTATCGAGCGACCTATCAGTTGCAACACTTTATTCCGCTGAATTCCAAATTCACGTTTATGTTGAATGGTGAAGTGGGTTATGCCGATGGTTTGGGTGACAAGGGCTTGCCGTTCTACAAGAACTTTTTTGCCGGTGGCGTAAACTCGGTTCGTGGTTACAAGGCAGGAAGCCTGGGGCCGACGGACATCGATAATGGTCGGGAGCTTCGTCTGGGTGGCAACAGCCGGATGATTGGCAATGCCGAACTACTCTGGGGCTTGCCGGGTATGGAAAAGAGCTTGCGGATGGGGGTGTTTTTTGATGCCGGGCAAGTGCTCGGTAAAGATCAGGCATCATCAGGTGGTTTGAAGTATTCAACCGGTGTTTCTGCCGCATGGATTTCACCGGTCGGGCCCTTGAAATTCAGTTATGCAATTCCGCTTAACAAAGCGGAAGGCGATAAAACGGAAACCTTCCAGTTCCAGTTGGGCAGCACATTTTGATCCAGGAGTGTCATCTTGAAAGTTAAGTCTTTAGTTCTCGCGTCGTTGATGTCAGCCTTGTTTGTGACGGGTGCGTTTGCATCCGAGTTAAAGGTTGGCTATGTCAATACTCAGCGTATTTTCCGTGATGCGCCTGCCGCACAAAAAGCGGCCAAGAAGCTGGAGGGCGAATTTGCCAAGCGCGACCAGGATTTGCAGCGCATGTCCAAGCAATTACAGGGTTTGCAAGAGAATCTCGAAAAAAATGCCGTGACGATGACTGAAGGTGATCGCCGTTCGAAAGAAAAAGAATTTGGCGAGTTGTCACGCGAATTTCAGCGTAAGCAGCGTGAGTTTCGTGAAGATCTGAATCTGCGTCAGAACGAAGAAAATGCTGCGGTGATCGAGAAGGCCAATAAGGCAATCAAACAGATCGCCGAGTCCGATAAGTTTGATCTGATTTTGCAGGATGTCGTCTGGGTTAGCCCAAAATTGGATATCACTGATCGCGTTATCAAGGTTCTCGCCGAAGGCAAATAATGCCTGTTACTGCGGGTGTTGCCCTCTCGCTTGCTGACATCGCCGCCCACTTGGGCGGCGTTGTCCTTGGTGACGCGCAAACTTTGATTCATCAGGTGGCAACGCTGGCGTCAGCAGGTGACGGTGAAATTGCCTTTCTGACAAATTTGAAATATAGAGCACAGTTGCAGACGACGCAGGCTTCTGCTGTCATTGTTTCGCCCGATTTCGCTGATGCGCTGGCTTTGCCGCGCATCGTGACCGGTAATCCCTACGCCTATTACGCTCGCCTGGCGACACTGCTTAATCCCGTTGCGGCCGCTGTTCCCGGCGTTCACCCGGCCGCGTCTTGCGCTTCCCAATTGCCTTCGAGTGTTAGCGTTGGGCCGAATGTCAGCATAGGGTTGGGGGTACAACTTGGCGAGGGCGTTGTCATTCACGCCGGGTGCGTGCTGGGTGATGGGGTCAGGATTGGTGATGGCAGCATTCTTTATCCCAATGTGACGATTTATGCTGGCTGTGAGCTTGGTCGAAATGCAGTTATTCACGCTGGGGCGGTGATAGGGGCGGATGGTTTCGGCTTTGCGCCGGATAAGGGGCAATGGGTCAAGATTCCACAAATTGGCCGGGTGGTCATTGGTGATGACGTTGAAATTGGCGCCAATACGACGGTTGACCGGGGCGCTCTCGATAACACCTTGATTGGTGATGGCTGCAAAATTGATAATCAGATTCAGATTGGTCATAACTGCGTCATCGGCAAGCACTGCGTCATCGCTGCTTGCGCCGCGATCGCCGGTAGCGTGACATTGGCAGATAACGTGATTGTGGGTGGTGCGGCGATGATTGCCGGGCATGTGACGATTGCTCCCGGTGTGGTGATTTCCGGCGGTTCGCTGGTGATGAAAAATATTACCCGGCCGGGGCAATACACCAGTGTTTTTCCGCTGGAAGAACATGCTCACTGGCTGCATAACGCCGCCCAGATTCGGCATCTGTCGAAACTCGCCGACCGCGTATCAGAGCTTGAAAAAATACTTAGAAAAACTAATTCAGAGGGTTGATTAAATGAATATTCACGAAATTCTTGAGCACCTGCCGCATCGCTATCCCTTCCTCCTCGTTGATCGAGTGCTTGAGGTTGTGCCGGGCAAGTCGATCCATGCCTACAAGAACATCTCGATGAACGAACCGTATTTCGTGGGTCATTTTCCACATCATCCCGTGATGCCGGGTGTCTTGATCATGGAAGCACTGGCGCAGGCGGCGGGCATTTTGTCCTTCAAGACCATGGAATCGAAGCCGGATGCCAATTCGGTCTTTTACTTTGTCGGTATCGATGAATGCCGTTTCAAGAAGCCGGTAATGCCGGGCGATCAATTGCATTTACACATTCAGATTCAGCGTCAGATGCGCGGCATCTGGAAGTACATTGCCGAGGCACGCGTCGATGGCGAAGTGGTAGCGGAAGCCAAATTGATGTGTGCCAAGCGTGATGTCTAACATGATCCACGCCACTGCCTTGGTTGACCCGGGTGCCAAAATTGGCGCCAATGTCGAGATCGGCCCCTATTCGATTATCGGTCCGAACGTCGAGATTGGTGACAACACCGTAATTGGTCCGCATGTCGTGATCAAGGGCCATACCCGCATCGGTCGCGAAAATCGCATTTTTCAGTTTTGTTCCCTCGGTGAAGTGCCGCAGGACAAGAAGTACGCTGGCGAGCCGACGCGGCTGGAAATTGGTGATCGCAACACGATTCGCGAATTCTGTACCTTTAATCTGGGTACCGTGCAGGACGCAGGTGTTACACGGATTGGCGACGACAACTGGATCATGGCCTACGT
>JAUYQT010000121.1 GCA_030697085.1 Azonexus sp.
CTTGATAATGATGCGACCACCAGACAAGCCCTTGGCGACGTAATCGTTACCTTCGCCCGTCAGTTCCAAGGTCACACCTTTAGCCAGGAAGGCACCAAAACTCTGGCCGGCGGTACCGGTCAGTTTGACGTGAATGGTGTCATCCGGCAGACCGGCATGGCCGTAGCGACGGGCCACTTCGCCCGAAAGCATGGCACCGCAGGTACGATTGACGTTAATGATCGAAGTTTCAATCTGAACCTTCTGCCCCTTTTCCAGGGCCGGCCCGGCTTGTGCAATCAGTTTGTGATCCAGCGCCTTGCTCAGACCATGATCCTGATCTTCGACCTGGCGACGTGGCTCATGCGCCGGAACATTCGGCTGGTAGAAAATCTTGGAGAAATCCAGCCCCTTGGCTTTCCAGTGATCAATGCCGGGACGCATGTCGAGCAAATCGGCGCGACCGATCAAATCGTCAAATTTACGAATGCCCAACTCAGCCATGATCTCGCGCACTTCTTCAGCGACGAAGAAGAAGTAGTTCACCACATGCTCCGGCTGACCGGTGAAGCGCTTGCGTAGCTCCGGATCTTGCGTTGCGACGCCGACCGGGCAAGTATTGAGGTGACACTTGCGCATCATGATGCAACCCTCAACCACCAACGGCGCCGTTGCAAAGCCAAATTCATCAGCGCCGAGCAAGGCGCCGATCACCACGTCGCGACCGGTTTTCATCTGGCCATCAACCTGGACACGAATGCGGCTGCGCAGGCGGTTAAGCACCAGCGTTTGCTGAGTTTCAGCCAGACCGAGTTCCCACGGTGTGCCGGCATGCTTGATGGAAGACTGTGGCGACGCTCCCGTGCCGCCGTCAAAGCCGGCGATCACAACGTGATCCGCCTTGGCCTTGGCGACACCAGCCGCCACCGTACCGACACCCACTTCGGAAACCAGCTTGACCGAAATCGAGGCACGAGAATTGGCGTTCTTCAAATCGTGAATCAGCTGCGCCAGATCTTCAATCGAGTAAATGTCGTGGTGCGGCGGCGGTGAAATCAGGCCGACGCCCGGTACGGAGTGACGCAGGAAACCAATGTATTCGGAAACCTTGTGGCCCGGCAATTGACCGCCTTCACCTGGCTTGGCACCCTGTGCCATCTTGATCTGGATCTGATCAGCATTGACCAGATATTCGGTCGTGACCCCGAAGCGACCGGAAGCGACCTGCTTGATGGCAGAACGCAGCGAATCACCCTCCTTCAATTCCAGATCGCGGGCGATACGCGTTTTGCCAATCACATCGGAAAGCATCGTGCCGCCCTTAACCGGGGCATAACGACTGGCATCCTCACCGCCTTCGCCGGTATTCGACTTGCCACCGATACGATTCATCGCGATGGCCAGCGTGGTGTGCGACTCGGTCGAAATAGCGCCGAGCGAGATTGCGCCCGTAGCAAAACGCTTGACGATTTCCTTCGCCGACTCGACTTCATCGAGCGGAATGGCGCTTGCGGTCGGCTTGAATTCAAACAAGCCACGCAGGGTGAGGTGACGCTTGGTCTGATCGTTGATCAGCTTGGCGTATTCCTTGTAGGTATCGACCTGACCGGAGCGTGTCGCATGCTGCAGCTTGGCTATCGAGTCCGGCGTCCACATGTGCTCTTCGCCGCGCACGCGGTAAGCGTACTCGCCGCCGGCATCGAGCATGGTGGCAAGCACCGGATCTTTGCCGAAAGCCTGCTTGTGCAGACGGATCGCCTCTTCCATGACTTCGAAGACGCCGATCCCCTCGACCTGCGTCGAGGTGCCGGTGAAGTACTTGTCGATCAGCTTCTTCTG